>JAJSLM010000004.1 GCA_026127925.1 Thermoplasmatales archaeon | reverse complement strand
CATTGTGGATGCCGTGCAACTTCAAACGTGTGTTGAAGCAGAAGGAGAAGTTTTCTTTACCGCAGATAGGGAACTGAAAGCAGTGGCCGAAAAAATTGGCTTAGAAACACAAATGTGAGTCTGTGGATTAGTAAAATCCTGACATTGTCATGAGCATAAGATCAACATCATTCAGGAATTGATAAAATTTAAAGTTTTATTGCAATGATGAGACACGAACTTAACGGTTGGATCTCCTCTAATCCGTAGATCTGGGATTTGAACCAATCGGGTTTGTGTCTTCAGTTGAGTTTGTAAGCAGAGATACTGATAAAACGGAAGACCTGGATACGACAGAGAGGACATAGATGAGTTCATAAAGAGTCTTAATGCAGAAAAGTGTACTGCTTGGTTCCTCCTTGATTTACGGTCTCAAATACCACTGCAATGAATTCGATCTTAATGTTGATCGTTATTCGAATGAAAGAATAGACATAGAACGAAAAAATCATGGAAAGACTTGAAGAAGATATGAATGTGAGAGAAACGCCTCTTTGTCTATATTTATAGAGATCGTATCGATACTCACCAAGGCAAATCATGTCGCCGAATCTGGAAACTATCGTGTAAGCGGTGGAGGCTGTTGCTATCTACTTAATGGAGTGTTCAAGTTTAGCATTTTTTTCAATTCTTTGTTTACAATATGAATAGAGTGCATCGTAGAGAGGAAACTGTAGTCTCATGTTTTCGAAATCATCTTTCGCAATATTTCTGAATCCTAATGCAGCAGCTTCTAAACCAGCAGATTCTGGCGGGGTATCTGGTATTGATGCATCGGCTCCCCGAACTATTTTCGCAAGTTCAAGCAGTGCAGGGTCCTTCAAATTGTACTTCTTTATTATCGAATCAAAACTGACATACTCTTTTCCATTCTCTTTATAATGTGTTAGCTCGGCCCCAGGTGTATCGAAGGGAATGGCTCCCTCTTCCTTTGATATTTCAAGGACTTTATCCTTAGCTACGAACAAAAATACAGATTCCTTATCAACAAATCTTGATATAAGCCATGGACAAGCAATCCTGTCAACTTTTGCTTTTTCCCTTGTTATCCACTTCATAATAAGTTATCGATTATTAGCATAAAATTATTCCGACTATGCGGTCTTAGGAATCAATGGAAGGCCACGCAGGAGTAAAGTGGAAAGTTGTTCACGTGTTTCATTTTTACACTTTCTTTTTCGATCAACCATCGCATGTCCTTTTGACACAAATCATTTCAAAATAGACCTATAAAAGAAATTTCAAAAATGACCTGAATTAACTGAAACTATAGTAACCTAACCTCCCTGATTTTTACCACCGTTAGGTCAAAGAATCAGCCCATAAAGAAGAACATCAAAAGCAAAACGTACATTTATGATCATGTTTCATACTATAATCCAAGGATAAGGGGCACCAGCTACCATTACAAGTAAGTCGGAAAGCAAGAGACTGGCGGTGTAAGAAAGATTAAGAGCGTTCTTCCAAGGAGGAGCCTATCCATGGACCATTAATTCTCCCGATGAAGGTCGTTTAGAAAATTGGTATCAATAACATGCTGAAGAAGCATCTCATTGATAAGGTGGTTATGGAGATTATGGCAATTGCAGTATCGAAGATCGTACGTCCGCTTCAGAGATCTTCCATAGGTACATGCCTTGAAGGCACTTCTCTTTTGCAGAAAATGAAGATTAGGCTGAAAGACCAGAGGGGATCCGAACTCATGGACAAGATGGGCTCTTCAAATCTCTTCAGGCAGTTTTCTTCCGATCTCACCTCAAGTCTCAATCCATATGTCCCTTTACTGTACGACACAACATCCTTTCCATCATATTTATCGGCGGAGATTCTGGAATACGGCCATGCAAAGGTTCACCGGGAACTTGAGCATTTGAACTAGGGTCTTGTTAATGGACAGACAAGGATGATCCCGCTCTTCTTCGAAATCTAAAGCGGAAGCATCCACGATGTTGATACTCTGAAAAGAACTGTTGAAAGCATATTACCCCTATCCTCAGGATCGGAATCATAATCGATCATCGTTTCTTCTCCTATGAAAACACTCACTTGGAGGATAGTGAATAGGAAGATCATAATAAAGGAAAGGAACAATGCCATATCCGCTGCATAAAAACGAATGGGAAGATTTCTCCTCGTCTACAGCGGGTGATTATACACCGCTGGAATGCCTTTCAATATACCGTAATCGCTACGGCATTAGGAAAGCATTCCGAGAATTGACGGCGGATCTAGGCACATTCCCCATG
Source organism: Thermoplasmatales archaeon (assembly GCA_026127925.1). Lineage (NCBI taxonomy): Archaea > Methanobacteriati > Thermoplasmatota > Thermoplasmata > Thermoplasmatales > Thermoplasmatales archaeon. Next base: position 158,210 of record JAJSLM010000004.1, on the reverse strand, counting down.
AGGACGCACAAGGAAACGATCCTGAGAGAACTGCTGTTAGTGTTCTCTATAACGCGGATAATAAGGAGAGAACTCCTGAAAGGGACGATGTCCTCAGACCTCATGAAGAGGTACTCAGTGTAGAAAATGCTGCTGAAACCGGAGGAACTGCATATTGTGGTAGACGACAGTGGAAATATTAGCGATCTGGAAAGAGTAAGAAAACAGAAGGACCTCCTTGAGGTACCTTATAAGGTATCGTGGTGATAAAAGCAGGGAAATCTGGTCGTTATGTCGCGTTCTATTTCAATTAACTAGAATTTTCTTGATTTCTCTCGATTTTTTTCTAATATAAATCTCTAATGCCACAAACAGATTATGTGTTAAGATCTTCAGTTCAATCAATAAGCTTCCATTCGAAACAGCTAAAATACAAACTTATGTCAGAAATAGCTTACCAAATTCTGTCAAAAAGTGAACATATGGGTAGTTTCTTTTTCCTGTTCCGTTTCTAATGATTAATCCAAACAGTAAAAGGTTTTTTAGTCTTCTTGAAGTAGCTGAGTTTGTTATGTTCAACGAAATGGAAAGTTCTTCAATTGTTTTTCCATTAGTCGACATTTCTTTCATTAGCTTCATATAAGGGCCTTTGTATATGTTAACTTTCTTCAATTTTTTGACATTGATCACAGTAGTTGAATCTTTATATTTATCATAAACTATCATCAAAATATCTTCGTTATATGCATGAATGGTTAGCGCCGAAACCCCTATTCCTGACCCACAAGATATATTAACCCATGTTGGCTTATTTTTATACTTACAAATCTTCTGTAGAACAAGAAATATCTGAAAAAAGTTACCCACATCTTTAATCTCAATAAATTCAGATTTTATCGCTTTTAATTTGAGGAAATTGATAATTTCGCGCTTTGAATCATTATATTCTATCTTTGAATCACATATTATTATTAATTTCGAAATCTTAGGAATGTCTGAGAAAAATGGCTTTAAAACGTATTCTCCTTCTTGATCTAAAATTGCAATACCAAAATTCTCAACCACTTTTGTTTATTATACACAAATGTATAAATTTTGTGCAACGTTTCCTAAAATACTTGCATTTCGGTATTTTAATGAATACATTCAAATATTATTTTCTTCTTATTTGTTAGTGAAAAGTTATGACTGAAAATATTACTAATAAAAATGTTGAAGATAAATCATTCAAGAAAGACAAATACATATTTTGGAAAGCCGTTTATGCTCTTTTGATTCTTGCGCTATCGTTATTAATTGCCGGTATAATAATGCAGTATGTTTTCCACCAAACAAAGGCGCCTCTCCTGCTTGGACTAATTGTAGCACTCCCTCTCGCCATACCATTGGAGTTGTGGAATTTCACCGATCCAGATACACTGTTTCGAGTTATGGCTTTTCAAGACAGATTTTTAATGGTATGTTTTGGTTTTGCAATAGGTGTCGGTGCAATATTGCTCTACCTTGTGGCTCTGATTACGCATCCAAATTTTGGAATTAAAGATTTCTTCGTTCCTGGAATTGTGATTGGTGGACTTATATTCGGAGCAGGAGTTGGACTCGCAGGTTATTTTCCAGGAACTATTTGGATAGCACTTGGACAGGGAAGAAGAGATGCAATATATGCGGCTTTGGGTGGACTGTTAGGCGCATTCACCTGGTCTGTAATATTTGGAAACGTAAAATGGTTCTTCTGGGATACTTTAAATTTTGGACCAATTACATGGGCATCAATATTTGGGATAACAAGTAAAATAGGTGTGTTTTTGGTCAGTCTAATATTTGGAATAATTCTAATTGCCGTATTTCTTCTTCTCCCTAGATATCCAAGGACAAAAGTAAAAAATTCTTGCGGTTACCATATGCTTGGGAAAAGTAAGAATAAGATAACTTTTGATTTGGTGATAAACGAAGACTTCGAAAAATATCCGAAAGCAAATAAATACTTGACTAGACTTATCAATGAAAGCAGTACAGAAAACGCAAGAATGACAATTCCTTTAGGTCTCGCTTTCACAATTACGGCTGTGGCGGTAATAATATTACATCAGATATTTGGGGAATCAACAACATTTTCATGGATAGGAGCTCAGTTGTCCTATCTGGTGAATCCAACTTGGGCAGCATCGAATGCATATTTCCAATTATTTGGTGGTCTTCACATTGTTAATGGAGTGGCAGTTAATCTTCCTTTTAGTGAAATTGGTTGGGAACCTTTTACAGATTTAAGCTCATTTCTTGGAGGTTTGATTGCGGCTACTCTTATATCCAGAAGATACATGGGTTTTAAACCGCAGGTGCCAAAGATATGGAGTAGAAGCCATGATCCAAAGTACAGACCTATTGGTGCATTCGTTGGAGCATTTATGGTACTATTCGGAGCGAGAATGGCTAATGGATGTGCTTCGGGTCATATTCTCAGTGGAGATATTCAAATGGCAGTGTCAAGCTTCGTATTTATGATATTTGTTCTTCTTGGAGCATGGATAATGCTTAGATACTTCATGCATATGAAAATTAACTCATGGGGATACACAAAATAAAAATTGCTATTTACAAGAGAACAATAAAAGATGGTGATAAGAAATGTCCAAAATACTCGTAATGCTGATCACAGGGAAAGACAACATAAACACCGAGATGGTTGCATTCAGCTTTGCATTTAACGCGGTTAAGAATGCAAAGGCCAATGTCGAATTCCTCTTCCTCGGAAGGGGAGTCCAGGCTGCGAACAGGCATCAGAAGAGTTCTCCCCAGTTCGAAGATCAGATCAACATGCTCAGGAACGAAGGCATACCGTTGAAGATATGCAAGATAAGCATGGCAGGCGAAGGCTTAACCGAGGATGATATCTTTCCAGGAATCGATCTGGTTCTCGGTGGCGTTGAGACAAACTCCAGGATAGAAGACGGATACACGGTAATAACATTCTAGGCCATCGAAATGTATCCGATAACAGATCTTCAGATAATTCTCTCAATAATATCAGGAATACTCGTCGGTTTCTCCCTCGGTCTCATCGGTGGAGGCGGATCGATCCTCGCAATACCGCTACTGATATACTTCGTCGGGTACGATCACCCGCACCTCGTCATAGGCACGACAGCACTTGCTGTCGGCATCAATGCATATCTCAACCTTATACCCCACACCCTTAAGAAGAACGTCAACTACCGGACAGGAGTGATCTTCACCGTTCCGGGAATAGCCGGTGTACTGGCAGGATCGGAACTCGGTCTTCTCACCCCCGGTACCTTCCTCCTGTTCTTCTTCGGCTTCCTCATGATCGCCATAGCTCTATACATGCTCAAGAGGAAGTGCGTAGACATATCGGAAAGAGAGAGGAAGGTCTCTAAATCTTATATAATCCTCATACTCACAGGCATAACCGTTGGTCGGTGCGAGATATGCAAGCAGGGTACCTAAGAGAAGGCTCACACAGATATTCGCAATAATCGTTATCGTTGTTGCGATATACATAATATACCAGAATTACGGTGTGGTCTTGCATTTATAGAGAATTTTACGTTGGCACTTGGGAACATGAATAGGCATTTAAGGGCTTAATATATATCTAATTATGAAATGCAGGAACTGTGGTGGCTCTGGTTTTGTTCGAGCGGAAAATGCTGTGAAGGAATGTGAAGATTGTGACGGCACTGGCGAAGTAGGAAATGGGTACGGGTGCTGTTGATTACTTATTTTCCATATTCTTAAGATCGTTGGTGAAGGAAACTAGATTCTGCAGTAACTGTTTCATAAAGCCTTTGGCCGCTTCATCGATCAGTTTTAGATTTTCGTCAAATTTTGTACTTGCAAGTGTCACAAAAACCTCAGGCTTGTTTATTACAAAGGAATCTAAGAAAACGAAGACCTGCCTAAGATGGTACTGTGCTCTTGATCCACCAAGAATTGAAACGGATGCGCTCATAAGAGCAACGGGTTTGTGTTTAAACACATTATCGTCTGCAGGTCTAGAGGCATAATCTATGGCATTTTTCAGGAACCCTGGGATCGAATAGTTGTACTCCGGCGTTACGACCAGAACAGCATCGGAAGACCTTATCGCATCCTTGAAATCTTTTACAGGCTTAGGAAGATCGATTTCATCGTCCTGATTGTATATTGGTATCTTAGAGATGTCAAAGATTTTAAGCTCAGAATTCCCGGGCATTAATGCTGTGCATTCCGAGAGCAACGCTCTGTTGAACGATTTCTTTCTCAGGCTTCCGCCAAAACCTGTAATTTTTACTTTATCTGTCATTGTTTCCTTTCATTGAAAGGTACTAATAAGCCTATCGCTGGTAAGTCTGATATCTCGCATTCAGCAAAAATCATAATTGTGTGTTCTATACCCATCCATGCCAAAACCTGTGGTCATAGTGAATCTGAAACACTATAGAGTTTCATCTGGACCTGAATCTGAAAGGTTCCTGATGAAATTCATTCCGTTTGTTGATTCTTACGATATCCGCCTTATATTTGCTCTTCATCCTATCGATATAAGACTCGCTGGACAATTTCCGGAGATGGAATTCTACGCACAGCACGTAGATCCAGTCAATTATGGACCATATACCGCCCAAATAAGCCCCCAGATATTAATGGATTTTGGAATCAAAGGTTCTCTCTTGAATCATTCAGAAAGGCGTGTTCTAAGGGATAAAATTGAATCTAGTGTCCTTTTTGCACGAGATGCTGGACTCGAGACTGTCTTGTGCTGTGAAAGTTACTCAGAGGCACTGGATTTTAAGAAACTTGAAACAGACTTCGTGGCTTATGAACCACCGGAATTAATTGGAGGCAATATTTCCGTGTCTACTGCAAATCCAAGTGTCATTAGGGACGTGGTTAATGAATACAACGGAAGCCGATCCATGATTCTTGTGGGGGCGGGTATAAAGAATCATAAGGATTACAACGATTCTCTTGAATTGGGAGCCGGTGGTGTTTTAATTGCATCAGGCATAGTTCTTTCCAACTCTCCAGTAGAGGCCTTAAAATCCCTGATTGGTGCTGACTCTTGAGGCCTTAAGATTTCCTAGCGAAACCTTATTAATGCCTCCTAGATAACGCCCAATCTGTTAGGGGACATGCGTAAAATAGGTAATATTGCGTGTAATTCCTTGTATGTCTCTCTTCCTCAATCAGTGTGAGGAAAAAGGAAAAGACAACATTGAATCGTGATGGCCTCTCTTTCCTGAAGTTCAGATTCCGTGATCTGTGAATAATGCTTCAGCAAAAAAAGGAAAAAGAAGTTACGTATTAACCTGCAGTCAAGAATAAAGTATTTACTCATGAATTCAAATTCATGATAAATAGCACAAAGGAAGATCATAATGCCAAAGCCAGGTGAACAACCATTATTCGAAGAGCCAAAGTTTGACGAAAAAGAGTACTTACAGTCAGAAATGCAGAGAGCTAAGGGTATAATATTTGTTTTCTTCATAGGTGCTGGAACAGGAGCAGCGGCTGGATATTTGCAACTTGCAGGTTACTGGTACGTTGCAGTGCTCATAATGCTGCTGTTTCTGGTGTTTCTTGGAAAAATACTAAGATTCCTGCATGTTAAAACATCAGCGAAAACATCCCATAAATTTCTGAATGGTGCCATTTATGTTTTTAGCTGGCTTTTATTCTGGATTGTTGTTCTGAACGTGCCAATCCACTCCGTTTCCGCTCCCGAGTTGACGGGTATGCAGGGTGCACCTGTTCACACAAATAGTTGGACTTCTGTCTCCATCTCGAGCGGAAACGTGTTCACTGTCCCATCCACCCTGATTGGGAATTCAACGTACAACTTAAGCTTCATTTACAGGAACAACATCACTATAATCGGCCTCCAATATAGACCAACTAGTAGTACCACCTGGACGGGCGAAAGTTTTACCCAGGTTTCTGTTCACAAGATCGTTTTCACATTTGCCGGTAGCGTCAACACGGATTATAACTTCAGAATGTACTGGGAAAATCATGGCGTTAATCAATCAACACCTATCGATTTTTCCATGGACTTTTGATCGATGAAATGATTGCACGAATACTGTGCGATCGAAAATAAATTATCCACTTTGGGCATTCGGATGTGAAGGCAGGTGTAGTGTAGTCTGGCCTAGCACGGAAGCCTTCCAAGCTTTCGACCCGGGTCCAAATCCCGGCACCTGCATACTAAAAACTCCTCGATTGATACTATGCTTCTTTTTTTCCGGAGAATTGCTCAACGCTCCTTATATTCCGTGCAGCACTTTTTTATTATTTCGTTTCTCAGGTCATCTATGCTTACCATATTTTGATCTCTGAGGACGTACCAGAACTTCCATCCATTGTATGCAGGCTTTCCAAGGACCCTAGCACTGACTGAATGTATAGATCCTTGAATATTTCCGGAAACCACAGTTCCATTTGCTAGCACCGTAGCCTGAAATTCCCTCGATTCTGAGTATAAGGTCTCGCCATCCCTAATCAACCCCGAAGCGACAAGGTCACCAAAAGGGATCCTCGGTTTCCTGACTTCCAGGGGATAAGAGAGATATTCATCTGCGACAGGCACCGTTTTGGATATGCGATCCATGGCCACTGAGATATACTTTTCTTCCATTTCTATGCCAATGAATTTTCTTCCAAGCATCTTTGCAACTACACCTGTAGTTCCGCTTCCCATGAACGGATCCAGAATTACGTCGCCTGGATTGGATGTTGAAAGAATTACCCGTCTCATGAGTTCTTCAGGCTTTTGTGTTGAATGAGCTCGTTCACCGTCAATTCTTAGTCTTTCTCTTCCGCTGCATATCGGGATCGTCCAGTCGCTTCGCATTTGAAGATCATCGTTATAGGCTTTCATGGATTTGTAATGAAACGTGTATTTTGAGTGTTTATTTTTCACCGAAAAAATCAGGGTTTCATGTGCATTTGTGAATCTCGTTCCCTTGAAATTTGGCATAGGATTCGTCTTAATCCAGACCACGTCGTTTATTATCCAGAAACCAAGGTCCTGGATCACCTTTCCGAGTCTGAAAATATTGTGGTATGTGCCTATGACCCAGATGCCTCCAGAGTCCTTAAGAATCCTCTTGCATTCAGTCAGCCACTTGATAGTAAAGTCATCGTACTCCTCAAAACTTCCAAATTTATCCCAACTGTCGTTTACTGCATTTACGCGCGTCTGGTTTGGTCTCCACAGTTCGTCCTCTAACTGCAGGTTATATGGTGGATCCGCAAAAATTAGGTCCACTGAATTATCCGGAAACCTTGAGAGAATGTCAACAGCATTTCCCTTTGTTATCTTTCCCAACATTGTCGCGATATTCGTACGTTGCATAAATGATAAACCTGCAGATTTTCTACGAATTTAAACATGAGCAGCAACATAAGGGTCATGAGAATATGTTTTTATTCCGGACTGTTGAAAGTTTTGTGTTCTATTGCACCTATCACCAAGGCTATATCCTCGCCATATATGAAGTGATGAATTAGAATGTCTTCGGCAGAATTATTAAGGCAAGTAATGGATACGATGGGGTATACAGGTGAGAAAGCTCCCGCTACTTTTGAGTCCTTTCAAAATTTCAACAAAACGGTAATGTCTGCAGGGAATTTGGACAATAAGACAAAGGAACTTATTGCAATTGCCCTGTCACTAGCAAGTACCTGTGAATGGTGCATAACCTACCATGTGAAAATGGCCCTAGACAGCGGAGCCACGGAAGAAGAGATAATTGAGGCATCGTTTGTAGCGGTTCTCATGGCGGGAGCACCAGCATTGATGCACATGCAGATTCTCAAAGATGCGATTGAATCTTTTGGGAAATGAAAAACAATATTTATCTTGCTTGAAGATCTATCGATTACTCAGTTGGCGATATCAAATGTACAAATTTGAACGGAAAGTTGAACTATCGGCAGACAAATGCTTTGCAAAAATATCCTCTTCTCTGAAAGAGGATGGATTCGTTTTGCTTTCATATGTTGACATGCAGGAGATACTCAAGAAGAGTTTTTCAGAGACTTTTCCTCCATATTACATACTTGAGGTTTGCAAACCATCAGCAGCTAAAGAAATGGTTGGAATTAACAGTGAATACGGACTCTTCCTCCCTTGCAAGATTGTTCTTTCTGAGGATCAGTCAGGAACAAAAATTATGATGGCTCGTGTATCGCAGCAGTCAAAAGACTACCTGGGTGCAGATGAATCGGTAGCAAAGAAGTATGAAGAAGAACTTATATCAATCATAAACAAGATTTGAGCTAGCTCGTTCCTTAGCGGTAGTTGGTTCTATGATTTCCCTCATTTTTTCTCTGATACTATGTATCAGATCAAGTCTTTGGAAATGAGGCCATAGAACACCATTCAGGAGAATCTTTACAACCTTCATTTTAGAGTGGTACTAATAAGGCTAACATCAACAACCTAACTTCTTTATAAATAAATCAGGTATTTCCAGATCATGACAGTTACCATTGATGGCTCTTCGCTGACAATTGAAAAAACAGTATCCGTTGCCAAAGGTTTTGAAAAGGTTTCACTCTCTCCGACTGCGGAGGAAAATATTGAACGATCACATAAGTCGCTGATGGATCTAATTCAATCGGGAAAAATGGTGTATGGAGTAAACACCGGTTTTGGAAGCCTCCTTAATGTAAAGATTCCAAGGGAGAACGAGAAAGATCTGCAGGCAAATCTCATAAGAAGCCATTCAGCTGGTGTAGGAGATCGACTGGAGTCTGAATACGTAAGAGCAATGATGCTCATTCGCGCCAATTCTCTGAGTATTGGTTACTCTGGCGTAAGGAAGGAGCTGATAACACTTCTAATCAAGATGCTTAACAAGAAAATCCTGCCCGTTGTTCCACAGTTCGGATCAGTTGGCGCGAGCGGTGACTTGGCACCTCTCGCACACATAGCCCTTGCAATGATGGGCGAAGGCGAAGTTTATGACAACGGCACAATCAGACCATCAATTGAAGTTTTTGAGCGTGAAGGTATACCGCCATATAGTTTTGCAGAGAAAGAGGGCGTGGCGTTCATAAACGGTACAACTGCAATAAGCGCAATACTCTCACTGGAACTGGCAAAGAGCTTCCAGCTATTGCATACCTCCCTTAATTCTGCCGCATTAAGTTTCGAAGCTCTCAGGGGCACGGACAAGGCGTTCACGGCATGGGCGGTTGAAACAAGGAGGCATAACGGGCAGAAGGCGATTGCAGCTCAATTCAGGAATATAATATCCGGCAGTGAAAATGTTATGGCTTCTTCAAAAACGAAAATACAGGACGCCTATTCCCTGAGGTGTATTCCCCAGGTCTATGGCGCTGTGCTTGACACACTGAATTATGTTAATACCGTTGTGCAGGATGAGATAAATTCGGTTACCGATAACCCACTCATAAAAGGGGACGACTACGTTTCCGTAGGTAATTTTCACGGAGAGCCGGTAGCCTTTGGCTGCGATTTTGTGTCCATCGCGCTCACGGATCTCGGGAATATCATTGAACGCAGAATAGCGAGAATGGTGGATTCCAACTTAAGTGGCCTCCCGCCGTTTCTTGTTGAGAATAGCGGATATAACTCAGGATACATGATCCCTCAGTACGTTGCAGCGTCTCTTTGCAATATGAACAAAGTTTTATCTTATCCTTCATCAGCAGATAGTATTCCCACATCTGCGAACCAGGAGGATCATGTGAGCATGGGCATGAATTCCGCATTAAAGCTGATACAGGTGAACAAAAACCTGGAGAGGATTATCGCCATAGAGTTTCTCCTAGGGTCGCAGGGTACGGAATTCCTTGATCTTCCCATAGCTCCGAAAGTCCAGGCAGTAAAGGAGGTCATTCGTTCGGAAGTTCCTAAATTGACAGGTGACAGGCCAAGCTACAATGATATCAACAAGATAATCGATCTTATAGAATCCAGAAAACTCACACCGTTACGGGAAGAAAAAGAAGGTCAATGACACTCACAGGATCTTTCACAATGTTGAAAGATCCCGCGGATAAGGACAAAAAAATAAATTGGTGCATTAAATGCCAGTTGGCTTAATATGAAAATTTCCTTTGTCGCAGGTGAGTCTTTCGGAGATCTATTAAAGAAGAATGGTGTAAAAGGCGCTATTGCGGTGCTTGTAAATGGAACGGCTCGAGATCTAAGCGCAGTTGCTGCAGGAGACGAGACAATTGAACCAGTATTCCTTGAATCTCCGGATGGCCTTAAAATACTGAGGCATTCTGCCGCCCATCTTCTTGCGCAGGCAGTTATGGAACTCTATCCAGATGCTAAGTTGAATGCAGGCCCTGCAACTGATGATGGCTTTTACTATGACATAGAGATGCCTCCGCCGACAGAAGAGGATCTTGCAAGGATAGAAGGGAGGATGCACAAGCTCTCTGATGCAAATTACCCGATAATCAGAAAAGAGATGACAAGGGAAGAGCTGATCTCCCGTTTCTCTGGAAACCGCTACAAGATCGACAAAGTCATTGCGAATGTTCCAGCGGGTTCAAAATCGACCGTTTATATCCAGGGTAACTTTGGAGATTTCTGTCTGGGTCCACATGTTCCTTCTACCGGGTACATAAAGTACTTCAGGCTCCTTAACGTCGCGAGTACCAATTATAAAGGTGACGAGAAGGAGACCAGGCTTGTAAGGATATACGGCACGGTTTTTACGAAGGAGAAGGACCTGAAGGCGTTTCTTCAGAACAGGGAAGAAGCTGCAAAAAGGGATCACAGGAAAATTGGCAAAGAAATGGATCTTTTCACGTTCGACACCGACGTTGCCCTGGGCTTTCCATTCTACCCCCCTAATGGGGTTATAGTGAGAAACGAGCTCATGACTTTCATGAAGGGTCTCAATTCAGAATTTGGTTGGGAGGAGGTAGCGACTCCGCATGTATACCGGGACATACTCTGGAAAAGATCCGGGCATTATGCCAAATACAGATCGAACATGTTCGTATTCACGCTCGATGATGGTGATTCTTACGGTATCAAACCCATGAACTGCCCTGGGCACATAATAATATTCCAGAGAAGCCCAAAGAGTTACAGGGAAATGCCCGTGAGATACAGTGAACAGGCTACCGTATACAGGTATGAAAAATCCGGAGAAGTTGGTGGACTGACGCGGCCGAGGATGTTCACGCAGGATGACGGACACGCATTTCTGAGACTTGACCAGGTTTTACAGGAAGTAAAATCGATACTCAGAATGGTGAGCATAGTCTACAGCACGATATTTGGAAAAATTGACATGAACTATGATCTGAGCATCATAGACAAGGAGAAACCTGATGATTTCCTGATCTCTTATATTTGCTCTAGCTGTGGAACAAAGATTGAGGCAAGAAAAGCTTCTCTTTCCGAGGAGCTTTCATGCCCAAATTGCGGCGGCAAGGATTTCAAGCCGGATTTCACTCACTGGGATCAAGCTACCGATCAGCTCAAGGAGGCATTAAACGATGAAGGAATTGTCTACGGAGAAAAGATTGGCGAGGCAGCGTTCTACGGGCCAAAGATAGACATTCACATAAAGGACGCTCTTGGGCGGCTGTGGCAGGTGGCGACAATACAGATAGACTTCTTTATGCCAATAAATTTCGGTTTGTTTTATGTTAACCAGGACGGTATACAGGAGAAGCCCGTGATCGTTCATAGAGCCATATATGGGTCGTACGAACGTTTCATGGCGATCCTGATAGAACATTTTGCTGGCAAGTTTCCTACGTGGTTGAGTCCTCTTCAAGCTTACGTTGTTCCAGTTAGCGAGAAGTTCGATTCTTATGCCAGGAATGTTGCATCCGAACTTTCCAAGGAAGGGATAAGGGCAAAGATTGATCTCGGATCGGAAACGCTCAACAAGAAACTGAAGATGATCAGATCAATGAGGCCTTCTTATATACTCGTTGTAGGCGAAAGGGAAGAGAAGGAAAACACTATTTCCGTGAGGAATCGCAAAGGCGAACAGAAAGTTATGCCCGTGAGCGGATTTATTAGTGCGGTTCTAAAAGAGATCAATGAAAAGAACCCCGTTCAAACTATATGATATTAAATAATTCCCCCGCTTAAAATAATGAAGGAAAGCTTACGCCTTCTTCTTTTTCTTCTGGGTTACTTCTATGTTCTCAGCACCTTTTCTTTTTTTGATCTCTTCTATGAGTGCCGGAATCACGTTGTATAAGTCGTCGACAATCACATAGTCTGCGTTTTTGTTCATTTCAGCATCAGGGTCCGTATTAATCGATACGATCAGTTTGCTGTTTGCCATTCCTACTGTGTGCTGTGGCTTTCCAGATATGCCTGCAGCAATGTACAGATTTGGTCTCACAGTAATGCCCGTTTGTCCAACCTGGTGGCTCCTGGAGATCCATCCAATATCGGCAATGGGCCTGGAAACGCCAACAACCCCTCCGAGTTCATTGGCAAGTTCTTCCACGAGCCTGAGGCCTTCAGGCTTGCCCATTCCAAGGCCGCCTGCCACAACGATCTTCGCTGTCGATATATCTTCTCCGCTACGAGGTTTGAACGAGAGTATCTCCTCCTTGATCTGGCCCTTTTTAACCTTTACTTCTCTGAGATCAACCTTGAATTTTCTTTTATCATCCCTCGGGGGAACCTCGAATGTGCCAGGGCGTGAGGTTGCCATCTGCGGCCTGTGCTTTTCACACCTAATCTCTGACATGGTGCTGTCGCCATAATCCGGCCTCCTTGCTATAAGTATACCTGTCTCCTCTTCAACATCTATCTCCATGCAGTCCGCAGTCAGACCACTCTGGACCCTTATTGCTGTCCTGGCAGCCAGGTCACGACCATTGTGTGTTCCCGGAACTATAAGGATATTTGGCTTTGCCTCTTTCACCGCCGCTGTGAGGTTATCCGTAAATGGCCGGGACTTATACATATCAAAAGCACTTGATTGAAAAGCAATCACTCGGTCACATCCATAATAACCCGCTTCTTTTGCAGTATCACTTATGTCGCTTCCAATAACTACTCCAATCAATTTGGTCTTTGTTTTATCGGCCATCGATCTCCCACGGCCAATCATTTCCTGAGCAGCCCTTGTAAGCTTATTTTGGAAAGTTTCACAGTAAACCATTACGTCCTTCCATTGAGAAATGTCTTCGGGGGGTGTTGCCTTAACCAGTTCAACCATCTTCACTCACCGCCTTTTATCAGTTTATTCTGCTCAAAAACGTCCACAAGTTTTCCTATGTTTTCTATCGTTATCTTCTCTGCTTTCCTGTCCCTTCTCGGGAAAGGAATCATCCTCTTAACGATGGTTGGAGAATTTCTCAGGCCGACGGCATATGGCGGGAGACCAACTTCCTTTAGATCCCACACTATTACTCCCTGCCTTATCGCGTCAATTTTCCTTCTGAGCGACGCTTTCCTTGGATTATTTGAGTTGGTTAGAACCGTTACAACTGCAGGTGTAGGTATCTTTACAACTTCAGTTCCTTCCTCAAACTCCCTTGTAGCTATAACGTAACCGTCATCGTATTCAACGGAACTTACATAAGAGGCGAGTTCAGCATCAAGAAATTCAGCAACTCCTGGCCCGACGTGGCCTGTGCTCGAATCCGAGGTCTTTTCACCCGCGAAAACAATGTCCACTTTACCGATATGCCTGATTCCGGCTGCAATCGCAAGGCTAGTTGGATAAGTATCCGATCCAGCAACCGCCTTATCACTTAACAGGATTGCCCTGTCGGCACCTCTACCGACGCACTCCTCAAGATACGGTATAGCGAATGGAGGTGTCATAGACAGTACCGTGATTCTCCCACCATATCTTGCCTTTACCTGAAGCGCAAGCTCAAGCGCGTTCTCGTCGGCAGGATTTAGCACATTCGTTGCGAGCGATCTGTTCAACGTGAGGTTAACAGGATCGATAAAGACCTCACTTCCATCCGGAACTATTTTTGTTATTACAACCAATTCAAGAGCCATAGAATCACCCAAATTTGTATTTTACCCCGTGAGCGCCTTTCGGGTTAGTCCATGTAACGCTATCGTGCGCACATGCGACAAAGCAGGTCCCGCACTCGACGCAGTCTTCATACTTGAAATTTAGCTTACCGTTCAAAAGCGTATAGCATTTCGCCGGACAGGCAAATGTACAAAAATGATCCGGACAGACTGCACAGATAGGCGGCTTTATCGTAATATGCGCATATTCCGGATCGGTTTTGTAATTTAACAAAGACAATTTTTCTTCTACTTTCAAGTTTACATCCTCCTGATCATTTTATACCCTTCCATTAGCAAATCAGAACTTTTAACATTATTTTCCTTCATGGCTTTCCTGATAAGTTCTGTCAGATGCTTCTTTGGCGTGCTATCTGTGAGAAACATATTCACAAGGACATCCTCCATCAGCGATGGCATGATCTTATGTGCCAGTTTTCCCCAGGTAACTTCCTCTATACCTTTGAAGTTATACGCATCTTTCGCTACGAAAGATTCCATCATTTTGTCTTTATACCGAGAAAATGATTTTTCCGAGAAGTCTGAGGATTTCTTTGCCTCAATGGCAGTTTCCGCCGCAAGGATTCCGGACGCGATCGCATAATTCATTCCCTGTATCATCAATCCGTTGCTGAAACTCAACCCGGCCGCGTCACCAACGATCATGTAACCGTTTCCGTATTGTTTGGGAAAGGAATTATACCCTCCTTCAACAACAAGATGTGCACTGTATTCGGAAAGTTTTCCATTCTGAATCAGGGAAGCAATCGAGGGATGTTCGGTGAATTGATCCATAATGTCGAATGAATACGTTTTGTCGTCAGCCCTAAGGTGACCCATGTTAATAACAACCCCAAGAGATATGCTCTCTCGGTTTGTATAAAGGAATCCTCCAGCCTCAACACCGTCTTCCAGGAATCCCAGAGCGTACTCACCCGCAAATCCTTCTTTACTTGTGAGTCCAAACCTCTCATTAATCGTTGCTTCGGGAAGCTTAACTACCTCTTTTATGCCTATGGCGACATCCTGATCGGCTATCGGTCTTCTGGCTCCTGAATCAATTGCCACTCTCGGGTTAGCGCCTTCAGCCAATATAACTGTGTCCGCAGTTATCGTATCGCCCTCCTGGACGACCCCAATTACTTTACCATCCTTGAATGCAAGGTTTTCAACGGTGACGCCAGAAACAAGCATTGCGCCTGCACTTTCAGCCCTCTTTGCAAGGAACTGATCGAATTTGACCCGAAGAACGCTGTATCCTGTAATGCCCTGCAAAAATTTCCTCGATTTTATATTTACGTCGATACTTGAATCTTTGGTTAGGAATCCAACGCCTTTAGAGGTTATGTATCTCTCAACCGGAGCCATTTTATTCCAACCCGGTAATATATTTTCGAGATCATTTCCCCAAAGTACGCCTCCCGAGATATTCTTCGATCCAGGCGGGTCCGCGCGATCCACCAGCAAAACATTCATTTTCTCTGAAGCGAGCTTTATTGCCGCAGATGATCCAGCAGGTCCTGCACCAACAACGATAACATCAAATTCGCTCATTACTGGTAATCGATCTAAATCTTATAAGCATGTTGCATAATATAGGGAGGATATCATTGGCATCGAGGCAACAGACAGCAAAACAAAGAAATCCAAATAGGCACGGAATCCAGAAAGAAAATAAAATGAATTATCGTATCCTTTACAGGGAGCTCGAGAAGAGATACGGTGACACGGGTTGGTGGCCGGCTGAGACCAGGGACGAGATAGTCATTGGTACTATACTCACGCAGAACACGTCCTGGAATAATGTTAAAAAATCCATTGATCAATTGAAAAGTATTGGGAAATGTAGCCTAACTGCAATCGCTTCACTCCCCCTGGAGAAGCTCTCTCAAGCTATACGAAGTTCCGGTTTCTACAATCAGAAGGCGAAGAGACTCCATGAACTTTCAAAAAGAATTGTTTCCGAATTCGGGGGACTTGACAAGATGGATGATCTTTCAGATTCGGAGCTTATAGATTTTTTCTCATCGGTGGTAGGTGTTGGGCAGGAAACTCTTGATTCAATTCTGCTCTACGTATTTGAAAGGCCTCATTTTGTTGTGGACAAATATACTCTAAGGATTTCCATAAGGACAGGTATCGAGAGTACTCCAACCATACAGTCAGTTAAAAGTCACGTTATGGTTGATATAGGAAACGATGTCAAAACTTTAAAGAATTTTCACGGGGCCCTAGTGTATTTGGCAAAGGATTACTGTAAAAAAACACCAATCTGCAAGGAATGTCCTGTCAGGGGGCGCTGCGACTACGGGAAAGCACACTTCACGGAACTCTTATGACGTTTCCGTAGCCAATTAATCTCCATCTGTTCGCAATCCTTCTTCCTATTGCAATCCTTTCGTTTTCAAAAGGAGCCGTTGGGTATTTTAGGCTTATTTCTACATTTTCGTCTTTTACGTTTGTCACAACTCCTACAGTATTTGCTGTACCGACTGTAAGCATGAGGTTTTCTTTGTTCTTTATCGGTTCAATCGGGAGTTCTTCCTGAAATCCTACGACTCTCGAAAGGATATGTGCATCTATGGTTACTTCAAACGCGATCTTTGGAACTTTTCCCGGATGCCCAGCGATTCTTCCTGTAAGTGAATCTCCCTTAGTAAGATATGGATCCAGTTTGGTTCCAACGGCGGCAAGACCGCCAGGTTTCAGGGAATCATATTCGCCTTTTCCACATCTCAGGGAGGTAATATCTGTTATGATATTTTCCCATATCTGTCGGCCACCTTTGGCCAGCTGCATTCCAGGAACAATCTCTATTTGCTCATCAACCTTGAGCATGCCGTCAACAATCGATCCTCCTATAACTCCGCCAACAAGAGCTTTCGGGGCAGCACCCGGCTTATTAACATCAAAAGATCTCGCAACATACATTTTTGCCGGAGAGTTCACGTTGTACGATGGTTGGGGTATGATCGTTGCAATAGCTTCAAGCAGTGTATCGATATTTGTATTATGGTATGCACTCACCGGAATGATAGGGGCTGATTCCACGATTGTTCCGCGCACAAAATTTTTGATCTCGTTATAGCTTTCAAGAGCTCTTTCTTTTGTAACCAGATCAATCTTGTTTTGAACTATAATGATATGTTCTATGCCCATGATCTCAAGGGCAGTCAAATGTTCCCTTGTCTGTGGTTGTGGGCATTTCTCGTTAGCTGCAATAACTAAAAGTGCACCATTCATTATAGCGGCACCAGACAGCATCGTCGCCATAAGTGTTTCATGTCCCGGCGCATCAACGAAAGAGACAACTTTCACAAGTTCATAGTCGTCTCCAGATTTTTCCCGTGAATAGAATTCCCCATTCTCATTTCTGCACTTGTATATGGGCGTATCGGCATATCCTAACTTTATGGATATGCCTCTCTTGATTTCTTCGGAATGAATGTCGGTCTTTATTCCTGTGAGGGCTTTCGTAAGTGTACTCTTGCCATGATCAACATGGCCTACCATGCCGATATTCAATAGTGGCTGCGGAAGAGAGGTCATTTCACTCCTTCTTTTCCTCTTCTTTATTCTCCGAGTTTTCAGCAGATTCTGCTGGTGGTTCAAGAGGTGCAGGGCCGTATTGCAGCACTTTTAAATTTAGCTGCGAAATGTCTGGTCCGATGATAGCGCCTCGAAGCGTGATTCGTTTCCTGTAACCATTTTTTCCCTTCTTCCCCTTTGTATATGAGACGAGAATTCTCTTTCTTCCAGATGTTTGCAGATCGGATCTGATCGGAAAACCATCATTCGTTGTCCCTCCAGTAATCTTAAGTTTGTATCCCGGAAGGTCAAAGAATATGCCATCTATTTCGTCTCCGGCCTTTCTTCCTGAAAGAGAGTTCAAGTTCTCCTGAGATACCTCTTTCTTGTATGTTTTCCCGTTTTTTGGATCAGCGATTATCGCAATTGATGTTCCCATTTATTCTCACCTGTTGTCGATATTAGACTCCTCCCATATAGAGAGGTCATTTATAATTATGTTCACGAATGAGTCGTACTTATACCTCATTTTCACACACTTTGCCAATTCTACAATTTCTTAGTAAATTATTATACTTTTATAATTTGGCAAGCTCAGAAGACCGTGCATAATACATACGATTCTAGTTCGTGTGTTTTAATCATAATATGCTATTTTGATCTAAATTTGAGTGTTGATTTGCAGGTTATTTTGCTCAGTTGTTCAATCGAATTTAAAATATCACGTTGGTCATTGCCTATTAACATGTACCCTGCATTTCCAATGATCTACCTAAATTCGATTCTTTCTCTCAAACGATCTGATATGCAACCACTACTTCTCTGTACTCAGTAACTTTTGAGGTGGTACATTTGTAAGAAAACCATATTTATATTTTTCCGTATAGATATAATAGTCAAATGACCGATATATATATATATATATCAACCTATTTTCTTTTTATGGGCAAAAAAATTGTCGCATTAGGTATAGCATTATTGGTTGTTTTTGTGTCATATATATTTTTGGCTAGTGAAATCAACCAGTCAAATAATGCCTCTGCAGATGTGCTAGCCAGTCCGTATGCCTCTTTTTCACCCGCTGTAACGTTGAGCTCAGGAACGCATCTCATAGGGCATTACTCATGTGAAGTGAAAGGAGAATGGGGCTACGTCTACGATGCCATTTATGCTTACAAAACTTCTGGAGGGCATTTGATATATCTTGCTTATGATTATGTCACTTCAAAGAATGGGTATTTTCTTGCAGGCGAGGAACAGTCCTCTGGAAAATGGACTGGAGAGATCGCGCTACGTAGCCCAGGAGGGTGTTACTATAATCCACATATAGGCGAGACCGAGTTCACAAGTACTAATTGGCAAATACCTGGTTTTCAACCAGGTAACGATATTCAATCAGGTACATCAACGACTGTCAGTGTTGGGCAGAGCTTTTCCTTCGGTGATACGCTCTGTGGTGCAACAATATCTGGGGGATATTCAGTTATATACACATATAAGGTTCCAATGTTCTTGGAAGAACCTAATTCGATGACACAAAGTAACGCTGAGTGGCTATTTTCGGACAATGAACCATCCAGTGCCAGGGATGCTGCTAGTTTTAATGGTTCTGCAGCTACAACTATACCAACATCAGATTACGGAATAAATCAATACGCAGTTAGCTATTACATTTCTGGCCTATTTGCCCAAACTGGTTTTTGGGGGAATAACTATAAGGCTACAGTAGACAGTGGTACCTGGACTTATACGCCATAATTATATATAACGGTTTTTACTTTAGATTAACACGGAAATTTGAAATGAATCCTAAAGACACAAAAAAAATTATAATAGCGATTGCAATAGTTGCGATAGCAATCTTTGCATCTGTTGCTTATTATGAAAATTACAGGAGTCAGCATTCGGATTATAATATACCTGTCTTGATATCTCCCTTTATAAACAATAGTAGTTCTCCTCATGAAGTTTGTATTCGAGTTTCCGCGAAGATAGATTCTAAGAATTTTCTTACCTACTTTGATTTCAGTGATTTTTGGCTGTATATATACAATGGCACTACCATTTCAGCGTTAAGGAGTGCCTTGAATTCCAGTTATTCCGATATTTACGAAAATGTCTCGTTCAATATCTCGAGCTCCCACCCAGTTGATATACTCCACCTAAATGTTGTCTCGAATCCAGGTTATTACCACATGATCCCCTCGGCTCTTGGAGGTTCAACAAAAGGAGGGTTCGCGCTTATGAAATTCACATCTAATACTACCTTTAGGGTCACGGCAAATGGAGATATTTCATTCATAAACATACCTGGGGTGAGTAGTCCGTAATGTCTGACGCTATAGCAGATAACGCTATTGTTGTCAAAGGCCTCAGTAAGATTTACGGTCTAATCGATAAGAAGAATGTGCTAAACGATGCATCTTACGTTCTACCTAAGGGAAAGTGCATTGCTCTTATTGGTCCAAACGGAGCTGGTAAAACCACACTCTTGAAGAGCACGCTTGGAATCATCAAAAAGAATTCCGGTAGCGTGACAATTAATGGAAAAATCGCATATGTGCCAGAAAATGCGTGTGTTTACGGCTATCTTACAGCAAAGGAAAACATTGAATTTTACTCTAAGATGTCCGGTGGTACTAATGATTACAGCAAACTGTTAACTATGGTTGGCTTGTCCGATAATAATTCTATTGCGAGAGATTTTTCAAAGGGCATGAAAAAGAAGCTTAATATTGCAATGGCACTTTCTTCTGGCGCAGATATTTTTTTCATGGATGAACCATTTGAAGGATTGGACTTGGGATACTCACGAGAGATCTTAAAAACTATTTCAGAACTTAAAAACAAAGGATATTCCTTCATCATAAGTTCTCATAATTTCGATAAGCTGGAAAAGGTCTTTGATCAGATTATAATTTTGGAGAATGGCCGAATTAAGAGTATTTTGAAGGATCGAGGCTTTAATACATATGTTATCGAGTTTGCCTCTGATCCATTAGAAATCGAGAACGTACTTAAGTCGCAGAATTACACCTACGACCTAAGCGAACATCCAATAGTAAAAATTGTCTCAGATAATCCCGCTGATAAAATAATTAACGATCTTGTAAGTCACGGATTGAAAATTAAATCCGTCAGAATGCAAACCTTGGAGGACGTTTACAATCATGAACTCTCTGGAAAATAGTCCAATACTATCAACAATACGTAAAGAGGCGAAAACAAGCTTCAGATCTCCCGTATTCTTGGGTATATTTGTAATCGTCAGTATCCTTACTGCAGTGATATCTTACATGCAGCTTCATGATGACGGTTTGTTAGGATTCCTTCCACAATACATAATGGCTCCGCTTATTCAAAATAGCTTATCTATACTCTTTCTTGTCTTTCTTATAATGCCATCTTTGTCTATTTCTGAAGAGGTGGAAACAGGCACTTGGGGTATGATGGCTATATTCAGAAGAAATAAAAGTAGGATGATACTCGGAAAACTATTGTGGCAGTTTTTTTTGGTTGTTGTTCTTGCAATCTGGTCTTTTGTAGTCACGTTTCTCACATATTTGGTGATGAATCATGGTCTTACGACTTATGTTTTGTCCCCTTCTACGATATATCCGTACAGGAATTTTCCAGGCGTGGGGGAAATCATAGTGAAGCGAATGTTCATTTCTCCGGTCGATCTATACATAGAGTTGACATTTTTCATACTCGTATCGTTGATTATTGTTTTATGGGGATTTACAATTTCCATGGTTTCTTCAAGTAGAACAATATCGGTGGTAATTGCCATAGGATTCTTTCTAATAGTTGACGCTGCAGCATCATATTTCACCTCTCTTTCAGGCTCTACCAGCATGATAAAGCTGTATGGTGCTATTTCGCTAATTTATCCTCCAAATATGTTTGGTTCTATAGCTAACTTTGTTAGTCTCAATGGAATTTTTTCTGTGTCTGAAGCTAGACTTGGAGAAGTAATAAGCCAGAATAATATTCAAGGGCCAATGAAGATAATATTCCCTGTGACGAGTTTGCATTATACAATTATAGCTATGCTGATCATGGCAGTTTTGCTACTCTCTTTCATAATGATATATGGGAGGTTTAAGAGATGAAAATTACCAAAAAAGACCGAACAATTATGATTATCGTTGTGGTTATAGTTGTAGTGGTTTTTGTTTACGCATCATTGAATATCCATAAACCCACGAACACGGGTCCAGTAAAGTACCCACCGCCTCCAGGATACCCAAACGTTAAGATATTTTCCGTTAACATATCTTTGTCATCGTCCGACTCCTTTCACGCCAACGTTTCTTTTATGGTCACTAAAAACGTTAGTTCTCTAACCGGCATCTCTGAAGGAAATTTTTGTACGAATTACTCTGCTATCATATCGAGCAAAGGTGAAACGATTGAATCGAGCAATAACACTGTCCAAAAAGGTCAAACATCAGTTTATAGTTCATTCACATCTTTTAATTTTAAACCAGGAAAGTACTATGCTATATTTTGGTCAGCACATAAGAATTCCAACTTTAAGTTTGAGGTGTACGTTGTATACACAAGCACATAATAATGATCTCTTTTCATTTTGCGTGGAAAGTACTCTTTGCGTAAGTAGATTGTTTCCGAAGAAAATCAATACGGTGGAAAAGGTGATCTAGATTAAATCTCGCATTAAAAATTTTCCAAAACTTTTGTCTGTAATTGTGGTTATTGCTTTGATTGTTTCATTAGCCGGCATCACTTACAATTATTATTACGACATGGATCATTCACATCTTGGCATTCTGGTAGACGTGAATTACAAAATAGATAAAACAGCCTCTGGTGAAAAAGTGATTTTTGATTTTGCAGCAAAAACCAACTCAACAAACTCCTTAACGAAATTTACGTTCAATGATACTCATGGAATATACGGGCTTGTTCTTGCATATGACGGTAACGGGACCTCAAACAATACCTCTAACAGTTGTAGCTTTACCATAATCCATTACTACCTTTCTAACAACCATATGTTTGACAGTGTAACATGGAATGAAACGGTACTCAACGCATCGTACAGTAATTTTACTTCCTCTCCATCATTCGACATTTACAAGTATGATTATTTTCCTGCGCCTTATGGTAATTACAGCATTGTAATAAACAACGTGATGGCTAAAAGCATACAAAATGCTAATAATTCGGCCTACCAGATTCTAAGCGTGGCAAATAATTCACTCTATCTAAACACGTGATAACCGTGTTGATTATCTTACTTTTATTATGCCAAGATATAAGCTACCTATTCACTCTAAAATGAACACTCTGAAAAGAACGGTCTTGTTTGCCACATTGCTTCGGGTTTGTGTCAGTGTAAAATCTAGATCAACGGTAAAATAATAGACGCGAATAAGGTATGGATGATATCTCTAGGAATAGAGGGCACTGCTCACACAATCGGATGCGGAATTGTCGACGAATACAAAATTCTCGGAAATTCATCAGATACCTATAAAAGTCTCAACGGGGGTATCCATCCAAGAGAAGCTGCTGTTCACCATGCAGATCATGTAGGCGAGGTGATAAACTCCGCTCTAGACAAGGCTGGGATCAAACTGAGCGACATCGATCTGGTTTCATATTCGAAAGGTCCTGGACTAGGTCCATGTCTGCGGGTTGCAGCAACTGCAGCTAGAGCAATTTCTATTAAGACTGGTAAACCAATCATAGGCGTGAATCACCCACTTGGGCATGTGGAGATCGGGCGCAAACTTACTGGAGCAAAGGATCCTATAATGCTTTACGCTTCTGGCGGTAACACCCAGATCATCGCACATATTAACGGTAGGTACAGGGTAATGGGCGAGACTATGGATATGGGCATAGGTAATCTGCTCGACAAGATAGGTCGTGATCTTGGATACGAATTCCCTGGAGGTCCAGTGATAGAGAAACTTTCATTGAACGGCAACAAGCTTCTGAATCTCCCATATTCCATCAAGGGTATGGACTTTTCATTCTCGGGCATATACACGGCAAGCAAACAGCTTCTGAAGAATGGTGAAAGAAAAGAAGACGTAGCTTATTCGATACAGGAGACTGCATTTTCCATGATTATGGAAGTCCTTGAAAGAGGTATCCATCAGGTCTCTAAAAAAGAGATACTCATTGCCGGTGGTGTTGCACGAAATAAGAGGCTCAGGGAAATGATATCAACCTTGGGAAAGGAACTCAATATAAAATCATTCCTCACCGACGATGAGTATTGTATGGATAACGGAGCAATGATAGCTCAGGCAGGGATGCTGATGTTTCAGTATGGTCGGTCAGATACAGTTGAGACTGCCACAGTTGATCAAAGATTCAGGATAGACGCAGTGGATGTTCCGTGGATCATTGACTCACCTATTGACAGCAAAGTTGACGAGGGCGCAGAAAGTATTATTCAGGAATGTAGCTTTCTAGGCAGGAACGCTTTGAGAAAAACCAGAATAAGGAAAAATTACCGGGATTCTATGCTTGACATATCCATAAGGAAAGAGAGAATAAAGAGGGAAGCTACCCTGATATACAAGATGAACGAACTTGGAATACCTGTTCCGATTGTATACGATATTGATTTTTCAAAATTCTACACTCTTTATGAAAGAATTGATGGAGAGAAATTGTCAAGTTATCTTGAGAAGAGCGAAAATAAAGCTACCTCGGTTATAGAGAAACTGGGGGAATCCATTGGCATAATGCATTCTAAAAGTATTACGCATGGGGACCTCACAACATCAAATATAATTGTTAAAAACGGTGTACCTTACCTGATTGACGCAAGCATGGGTAGCACGAGCTCAACTCTCGATGAGCTTGCGGTAGATCTGTACCTTTTCATGGAATCGTTACGTGTTATTTCAAAGGATCCGGAAACGTTGTTTCGTTCGTTTGTTGATGGATACTCGAGGAGAAATTCAGAATTTGGGCTCGTAATGCAGGAAATGGATAATCTGGAAAAGCGCAGGAGATACGTATGATAGAATTCATTTCAAGTAATAGGCACAAATTTGTGGAGATCAAGGCGAGGATGGACGAATGTAACCTGGGCATTACATGGGTCAGGATGAAATACGAAGAGATACAGGCAGACACCACGGAAGAGATTTCGCTTGACAGTGCAAAGAAGCTTTCAAGCTTCAGGGGTAAACCGTTTTTCCTTGAGGATACGGGGCTCTACATAAGCTCCCTAAACGGCTTTCCAGGACCATATTCATCATACGTAGCAAAGAAGCTTGGCAATCCACTTGTGCTGAAGCTTCTCGGTGACGAGCGCTCTGCAGTATTCCTCACAGTCCTCACATACTGGGATGGCAGAAGCTTCTTTCAATTTTCTGGAAAACTTGAAGGAGAAATTTCGATGGTAGAGAGAGGGAAGAACGGATTCGGCTACGATCCCATATTCATTCCGAACGGTAAGGATCTCACGCTTGCTGAAATGACCGTTGAAGAAAAAAATGAAATATCCCACAGATCTATAGCATTAAACAAATTCATCGAATTCTTGAGAACAAACGGGCTGCCTAAATGATCCTTGAATGCTAAGGTTAATGCTTGTCGTCCTCAGGTTCGCCTTTTTTATTTTTCATTTCTGTTATTGAGACCCATGTGAGGAAGCATACGTCGAGTATGCCTTTTTCATTGTCCGGCATTTCACTCACCCAGATTTTGCTTGAAGAACCGAAGAGTCCGTGGCCAAACATCCTTTGAAGCATTTTCATCGTATGCCATACCGGTGTCATTGAAGAATGCATGTTTCGTGTTTGGGTATATCTTCAATTCCAGGTCCTTTTTGTGTTTTAACATGCCTTTTATCAGGTCTGGAAGTCCAGCATTGATCGAACTGTCATCACCCGCATAAACCCCAAAAACAGGTCCGCTAAGATTCCCAAGGTCGTCAATGTTTTTGGGATTTGCACCGTAATAAATCATGCTTGCTTGAAATGGCACAATTGTAGATATTTGAAACGCGAGGCCTCCACCCATGCAGAATCCTATTACCCCAGTTTTGTCATCGCTGAAAGGTTTACCTCTGATAAACTTGTATCCTTCTATTAGATCCTTAACCATTGCTTCCTCTAACGACTTTCTGTTAAACATCAGGTCATTAACTACTCTTCTCGTTGTTTCTGTTGATCTGGAAAGCAGTTCCTGAATCGCTTTTTGGTCTCCACGTTTCTCCGGAGGAAGAGACCACATGGGCCTCATGGCGTCCATTATGTTTTCCGGTGTGAATAACTCGTTCTGACCGGGTCTGGAATAGAGATGTGGTGCCATTGCAACAAAGCCTTCTCTGGTAAGACGTGAAGCAACGCTCTTTATAAAATCCGTCAATCCCCAAATCTCCTGTATGACGAGGATCGCAGGATGCTTTTGTTCATCGTCCGGTCTGGCTATGAACGATTTCACTTCTGTGTTATCAAATGTTTTATAAGTTGTGTTTTCTTCTTTTATATTTACCATGTTAATCAGAACAATACTCGAATACAGGCATAAAAACATTTTTAGATTTTTGGAGTATGAATATTTGATTCGCGTTTATGTCGGAGCTCTGAAAATGGACGTTGCTTGTTGGTTTATGAAGTTAACCTTTTATATACCTATTTTATGAAGCTTCCGGTATCATGAAGTGGGATAAGGTCAATAAATTACTGGGTCTTGTCATTTTTATTGCAACGATCGGGGTTATTCCACAGATCGTCCTATCCGGAAGGTTGTCACTGACGCTTGGGTTGATAATTTCATTTGTTGCTGCAATTATTGGTACCTTTATATTTTCGCGTGGTCTTTTTTCAGTTTTGCCGAAAATAACCTCTAGAAAAATGATTACTTGGAACTATGCTCTTTCTAGTGTAATAGTTGTTTCTGCTGTTTTCATAATGTCTTCAAAGTATTCCTTGTTGTCATTTCTCCTTTTGATTCCGATAGACTGTTTATTCCTTTTCCTTCCTATTTATCTTAAGTTTAGAGAAGAGCGGCCGCCTGATATAAGTAATTTTGAATTTAGCGAAAAGTACACATCGCAGTTGAGGAACGCAGTGTCGAGCAAAGAAGAATACGTCCCCGAGGTGTACGTAAGTAACAGTATTCGAGGTAATAGATTAGCGTATGCAACAACAGGCACCGAATTTAAGATCGTAGTAGCAAGGGGTGCTGAAGACAAGTTATCCGATTCCGAAATGGCAGCACTCATGGCGATGGCACTTTTCCGGAAAAAGAGCAACTATGGGAAAAAATTAATCTATGTAATATCAGGTTATTTCATTTCGATTTTCGATGCGTTCTTTTTGATGGCAGAAGTATCTCGCATGCGCCTTACTGCTGTTCAGCAGAACTACCTCGTAGCGGCATTGGCAGCTGCCGTTGTTCTATTGGCCATGTCTATTTTAGTTTTACAAGCTCTCGTAATCTACTTCCAGAGGCGCGAAGACAGATTTGTCGCAGAAAATTATGGACACACAGAGGATATTATATCTGTTGTGAAAAAACAGAATGTGATGGCAATCCTGCTGAGACCATTATCTGAAAAGCAGTATAACTCATATTCGAAGAGAATTGAAAAAATTACCAAGAAAAGAATATCGTATCTTGAGAAACTCTCTAATTCAGGTACCGAGACCTAAATTTATTCCTGTGATAATCTAACAACCTAAGCATTGCATATTTTCGGCTGGTTTGGATTATGATTTATAAGCATTTTTCTCAATCGATTTTCGAATTTCTGTGGTTTCGTTATTGCGGTATGTTTAATAACTGGTATCAGATGCCAGTAACTGGTATGCGATGCCAGTAAAGCATAGTTACTTCAGCTCCCGAGTCAAGGTAAATGTTGATGAGTTTTATGATCGAGAAAAGGAACTCGACACGATAGAAAATGCCCTTAATACTACACCTCTCATAATTATATATGGACAAAGGAGGATGGGCAAAACCAGTTTGCTGAACGTGGCGCTAAATGAATCCGACGCCCCATTCATAATAATAGACGCCAGAGAACTTTACAAAAAAAAGTCTTTGATATACGAAACCGACATACTTAACCTACTGCTGAACGAATTCAGACGAAAAGCGAGCAGAACAAAGAAATTTAAGCTGCTTCTATCCGGCATAGCTTCAAGGATAAAGGGAATAAGTTTTCATGGTCTTGAAATCAACCTCGATCCAAAAAATCCACCGAAACTTTCCGATCTCCTCTATGAGATAAACTCGTATGCGGAGAAAAAGGAGGAAAGGTTTGTAATTGCAATTGATGAGGCCCAGTATCTGAGATTCTCAAACACACGTTTTGATGTACTTTTTGCCTCATTTGTAGATCGTTTCAAAAACATAACTATAATCTTGACAGGAAGTGAGGTAGGTGTCCTGGAACGATTCCTGGATCTTGATAATCCAGAAAAGCCGTTATTCGGAAGAATAGCAGTCCAGTTGTTCCTTGAGGGATTCGACAGAGAGAAAAGTAGTAACTTTCTTATAAAAGGTTTTGAGCAGTTTGATGCCGTCCCGACAGGGTCTGAACTGGAAAATGCAGCCGATACACTTGGAGGGAATCCCGGCTGGCTAACCATGTATGGGTTCTACAGGTGCGTGTTGAAGCACAATCCGAATTATGCGAAGTCTAAGGTTATCAACGATGCTTCAAGATTAATGATGACCGAGCTTGAACATGTGATCGAACGTTCGCGAGAACGTTATCTTGCAATCCTTTTTTCAATATCACAGGGCATAAATCACTGGATCGACATTAAAAACTACCTAATAGTGTCAACGGGGAAGAACATAGATGACAAGACTTTCACGAAACTACTGAATAAATTATTGGATTACGGATTCATATTCAAGAAGGAAAATGTATATGGCCTGACCGATCCATTGATGAGGCACGCTATTCTTGCATTGAGGGAGCACTGAATACCAGCCAGGGCGTTCCTCACATCTCGTCTGAACAATGCTATTCCTCCACAGACTAGCCTTACTAATTCTAGATGTACTCTTGGATTTAAGAGTCGGCAAAAAAAATCTTTACGCCACATCGTCTTAGTTTCTAACCCGATGCTCATTCATTGTGAATCATTTTTCACAGAGCTTAAATCATTGTATTAAATATACAATAAATGAAATCTACATTGAAAGTGATCCTGACCATTGTTGTTACAATAGGGGTTGTGGCCCCGCTTGCGTATTACGTGGTCGCTGATCTTTCCCCTACCGCACCTTCATTGGCATCTTTTGTACCTGCAAACTCTCAGGCCGTGGTGTTTAGTAACGTTAATGGTACACCTATGTACGTGTTTGCTACACCAGGAAATTACTCTAACAGTACTGGAATCGTTATAGGCACGAGCATTGACGCCTTGATGAACAAAATCCAGCCTTCTAGTGCCAATAATTCGCTTTCAAACAATACTACGGCTAATAAAGGATTAAATTCTACAGAGAGCATAATCAATGTTACATTTTATACAAAGTATAACGGGTATGCGATTTACTATGTTTCGCTTAACGAATCTTATCTGAACAAATTGTATAATATAACCCCATCCAGTATCTTTTCGATCGGCCTGGTTAATATCTCCGAGTTAAACGTTACTACGATTTTATCTGATAGGAAAATTTTTGTATCCCAAGATTCCAGTAATATAATAACTGTCGGCAGTTTATATTCCGTAGAACAATCTGTCAATGCTCATGAAAAGGGTAAAAATTTCGCCACCGGTGCAAAATCTTATATCAATCCCAACGCAAACATTTCAATTTATATTAACCTGAGTAAGGCTAAAATTACCCCTCTCTCAATAAACGTATTTGAGAATACCACAGAGCTTTATGTTCATTCCACAAACAAAACGCTCATCTCATCTATTTACAATATCTCAAACGCACTTAGCAACAAAAGCCTGATAAAAACCATGTCCCACACGAACAGCACTGTAAACTTGGTACTGAATTTTGGTATCGGGAATTATGAATCATATGTTCTTTATTTTCAAGATTTGTACCCAAAAATAGCACCCGGAAGTCAATGACATGGCCTCTCCGTTTGGATCTTTTGCAACCACTTACAGCTACTATTTCAAGAATTATTACCGTTCTAAGAGTTTCTATCTGATGCTTATAATTATTGTGCTTGTTTCAGTTCTCTTAAGTTATTTTTCTATACGATACATAAATGATCTTTCAAAGATATTTCCAGGAATACCTGCATCAAGTTTCACTTCGCCGATTAGGGAAGATGTCCTTGGTTATATCTGGTCTTTTGTCATGACGGATCTTCCTGTGTTTGCAGCAGTTTTCTTTGGATCATCTGCGATTTCAAGTGAGATTGAGAATAAAACCGCATACCACATTTTCCCACTTCCTGTAAGCAGATTCAATCTTCTTGTATCGAAATACTTTGCAGCAGTTTCTGTCACGATTATTGTGATCAGTATTTATGTAGCCATGCAGGCCGGCGTATTCTTCTACCTCTTCGGTTCGGTGATTCCTGCACTTCCAAAATCATACCTCCTTCTCGTTTTATTCATATTCTCAATAATGGCGTTAACTTTCCTTATCAGTTCCATCTTCAACAAGAACACCTATGCATATATTTCTGTCTTTCTCATATATTTCCTTGTATTCAATGCATATTTAATTGTGGAAGAGTTGCTATTCAAGACGACACCATATTATCTGCTTAATGTTGCGGCCTCCATAATCAAGGACGTGTACCTGAATGCTTCTTCCAATCCATTTTCTTTTTCCACGACATTAAATTCACCCAGTACGACCGAGATGCTTCGTTCTATACTTATAATGGTCATATACGGTATAGTTTCATTCTCCGTTGCTGCAGTTATATTTGAAAGGAAGGATGTGAAATGAACTTCGATCTAGAGCTGAAAGATGTTACGAAACGTTTTTCAAACGTCACCGCACTTGATTCAATAAATTTGAAAATTGATAATCCTGGTTGTGTAGGTATTCTCGGGCCAAACGGAGCGGGAAAAACAACTATGTTCAAAATACTCACAGGCCTTGTTCACCCTACCATGGGATCCGTCAGAATAAATGGAATCGACGTAGCAGAGGAATCATACAAGGCGATGAAATATGTTGGGAACCTTGTAGAGCAACCAGAATTCTATCCATATTTAACTGCTCGAGAAGCACTTAATTATGTTGCCAAAATCAAAGGGTTTAGAAAAGAAAATGTCAACAGGGAAATTAATCGCGTCTCTTCCTTGACGCACATTTCAAGTTATCTCGATAGGCGTGCAGGTACCTTTTCCAGAGGAATGAAGCAGCGTCTTGCACTGGCCTCTGCCTTGGTTGGGGATCCACCAATACTTATACTCGATGAGCCAACGTTCGGACTAGATCCATCCGGAATGAAGGAGATACGGGATCTAATAAAAATAATGAAAGAAAAGAAGGACAAGCTAATCATTCTTAGCACACACCTGATTTACGAAGCTAGGGAAGTGTGTGATGTTGTTTATATCGTGAACAAGGGGAAAATCGCGTTTAAAACAGAAACTTTCTCGGAAGAAAGTGAGATAAAGGTGGAATTGGAATCGTCAGGAGATAAATTCGGGGCGTGTTTGCCTAATGCTGAATTAGTTGATGCTCGCGGTAACACTATTATTCTCAGAAAGAATGCAAACGTTTCAAATTCAAATGTAATAGATGCCTTACAGAGGGAGGGATATATGGTTAAATGGGTAACTCCCGTTGACAGTCTCGAAGACACGTATGTTTCCATTGTGGGGGACCAGGAAAATTAGAGATTCGTATTGTATTTTAGAGATATATTACCCCCTACATCTGATTTGACATTTATGATTTCAGGGGCGAGGATACTCATTCTATTCACTCCTTCAATGGTCTTCATTGACACATGTAATGTTTAAATAGATTCTGAGACTTCGGGAATACTTAAGACCATACACAGTGGGCAATGCATATCTGGCAACCCAATAAGGTCTCCAATATTCTGGCAAGACCGGGAATGTGTAACGGTGTAAGGTGATAAATAATGGCGACACCACATCATCCTAGGAGAGGATCTACTGGATATTATCCTCGAGTACGAGCAAAGAGAATGCAGGGCGACATCAGGTCATGGCCCGAATTAGACGGCAGTCCAAAAATACAGGCGTTTGCCGGATACAAGGTCGGTATGACGCATATCGAAATGACTGATTATCGCAAATATAGTGTTACTGCAGGGCAGTCAATAGCATCAGCAGTCACAATTGTAGAGGTACCGCCTCTTAACGTCGTCGGAATAAGGTATTATGAAGAGACAGACGAGGGTCTTAGAACGCTATCTGAGAAGTGGGCTGAAACCTTAAGTAAAGACCTTCTAAGAAGGATACCGAAAAGAACGAAGAAGGAAGGCGAGGAAAAAGGTCTGCCTGTTTCTCCGGACAGTCTTTCCGATGTCAGGTTAATAGTTAGCACTAATCCTGATTCGATAACAGGAGTACCTTCAAAAACACCGGACATATTTGAAGTAAAAATCTCCGGTTCAGATCTTCAATCAAGGTTGAAATATGCCGAAGAACACCTTGGAAAAGAAATTAAGTTTTCCGATTTCTCAAAACCTGGTAATTTTGTTGATGTTATAGGTGTGACGAAGGGAAAAGGTTTCCAGGGCCATATAAAGAGATTTGGAGTGAAACTTTTGCCAACTAAGAACAGGAAACATAGAAGAATGATTGGAACACTGGGCCCATGGCATCCAGATTGGGTCAGAAACACTGTTCCGCAGGCTGGTCAAGTTGGTTTTCACCAGCGTACATTTCATAATATCAGGGTACTGAAATACTCAAGCGAAAAAGACGAGGATATCAACGTTAAGGGAGGTTTTCCCCAGTACGGCCTGGTCAGATCCGAATACGTCCTCCTTCATGGCTCTGTTCCAGGCGCTTCCAAGAGACTCATAAAAATGAGAGACCCTGCCAGACAAAAGACTCCTTCGTTAGAAGCGGTGACCATCTCTTATGTTTCGAAAGAATCCAAACAGGGTGATTAAATGAAAACTAATGTATATTCAGCCGATGGTCAGGTCAAGGGGGAAATTGAACTTCCAGAGATATTCTCAATAGCCCCAAGGCCTGATCTTATAAAACGATACTTCAGAGTCGTTACGTTATCTGCCAGACAGCCTTACGGGTCTTCTCCAATGGCGGGAATGCGCCGGGTTGGGCACAATGCAGGACCGGGACACGGGACAGCAAGAATACCGCGAACATCTGGAAGTAACACTGCAGTTTTACTGGCAAGTTTCGTAAAGGGAAAAAGTGCACATTCACCGAGAACCACAAAGATACTTGAAAAGAACATGAACGCGAAAGAAAGGTTGATTGCACGAAACAGTGCAATAGCACTGACATCTTCCCTTGAAGCCGTAAAGGCAAGAGGTCATGTAGTTCCAGACGGGATCAAGTTGCCGGTAGTCGTTTCTGACGATGCGCTGGCGAATATAAAGAAATCCAAGCAGGCGTTATTTTTCCTTGCAACGGTCAATCTGTGGGACGATATCATAAGGTCAAAAGAGAGCGTTAACGTAAGGGCTGGCAGAGGAAAGATGAGAGGCAGAACTTACAAACAGGCTAAAAGCGTGCTTATTGTGGGAACCGAAAGGAAGGATCTTGACGTATTCTCGTCTCTTCCGGGGGTTGATATTGCCACGATTGAGGGACTGAGCATAAAGAAGCTTGCTCCGGGCGGTGTTGGCGGCCGTTTGACAGTCTTTACGGAGTCTGCCTTGAAGAAACTTTCAGAGGTGAAATGATGGACGTAATACTGAGGCCTATTGCCACAGAAAAGACAATGCTGCAAACCGAGAATGAAAACAAGCTTTCATTCCTAGTTCTAAAGAAGAGCACAAAAAAAGAGATAAAGAGCGAGATAGAGAAGAAATTCTCGGTTAAGGTCAGTTCCATAAATACCGTCATTACGAAAGACGGTAAGAAAGCGATAGTTACTTTGACGGAAGATTTTTCTGCCGATGAAATAGCAGGCAGGATAGGTATATTCTGAGGTGAAATATGGGTAAGCGTATAACTCCAAGAAGGCGAGGAAAGGGAGGGCTCGTATACAGAAGCCCAAGCCATCGCCATATTGGGAAGATTGAGAATCTGTCCACAGGACAGTACAAGGTAAAGGATATCGTGCAGGCTCCAGGAAGGAATGCACCGGTTATGTTGCTCCAGGACGAGAATAACAAGAATCACATGACCCTGGCCTTCAACGGCGTATTTGTTGGTCAAGATATAGTCATGGATGACCCATCAAGAATAGATAGAGGATCGACCATAGAACTTGGCCAGATAGCTGATGGCGAATATGTGTACAACATAGAGAGTTTCCCTGGAGACGGCGGAAAATTCTGCAGAACAGCCGGTGCTGCGGCACTTGTTGTCGGGCATGGAGAGCAGGTTTCTATAAAGTTGCCATCAGGAAAATTAAGGCTTTTTAGTCCTATGTGCAAGGCTACCGTAGGAAGGGTTGCTGGATCCGGTTTGACGACGAAACCGATCCTTAAGGCTGGAACCCATATTCATTATTTGAGGAGCAAGGCCAAAAGACCATACACTGTAAGAGGGGTAGCCATGAATGCAATAAATCACCCGCATGGCGGAGGCAATCATCAGCACGTCGGTCGTCCATCCACCGTAGGGCGGGGAACGCCGCCTGGAAGAAAGGTTGGGAGACTATCTCCTCAGAGGAGGAATAAGTAATGGCGCAAAATAAACAGGCATCAGTAAAGTCCATAAAACGGAGGGCACGAAAGTCACAGAAAGTTGTGATGGGAAGAGCAAAGGAGTTTACCTACAGGGGCTTCACTTTGGAAGAACTGAAGAAAATGCCTATGGATAAACTCGTTCAGCTGCTCCCGTCCAGAGCCAGAAGGTCTCTGCTGAGGGAGAATAACCATGACCAAGGCGTATTGTTCAAAAAACTTTCCCTTGAGGGCACTTCCCACCTGAAAACTCACGTTAGGGATGCAATAATAATTCCAGCATTTGTCGGCAAAGTCGTAGAAGTGTACAATGGTAATTCCTACACCAGGTTTGAGATAAAACCCGAGATGATTGGGCATTATCTCGGAGAGTTCGCCATGACAAGGAAAGAGGTAAAGCACTCTGGTCCTGGAGTCGGTGCAACCAGATCTTCGAAGTTCATGCCGTTGAAGTGATGTTAAAATGAAAGGTTACTCAATTAATGAAATTCCGGAGCATTCCTCTAAAGGAAGGCTATACGAACAGGACGTATCACTAAAAGACGCAGTCAACGTAGCGCACTTTCTCAGGGGAATGAACCTGCAGGTTGCAAAAGACACGCTTGATCTCGTTATAGAAAAGAAGAAGCCGGTTCCTTATTTCAGGTACTTGGATTCCGTTTCTCACAAGAAAGCTGTGGGCCCGGGAAGATACCCGATAAAGACCGCAAGAGCTTTCATGAAATTACTGGCCAACGCTGAATCTAATGCCGAATTTAATGGTCTCAACACAGACAATTTGAAGATTGTTCATGTTGCGGCATCAAAGGGTAGAATGATCAAGAAGTACCTGCCAAAGGCGCAGGGACGATCTGGAGCATCATTCAAGGATCTCGTGAACCTGGAGATTGTGGTACAGGAGGAAGAGGAATGAAGGAAAGAAAGTTCATATCAAATTCAGTTAATAAATTGCTTATATCTGAATATATAAAAAGGCAGACGGACGAAGCAGGCTACGGTGGAATGGAGATGAAACGCACTCCCTTCGGAACCAATATAGCTCTCTATGTGAACAAACCCGGTCTGGTTATCGGGCATCGTGGTTCAAGGGTGCAGGCCATCACATCGTACCTGGAGACAAAATATAAGGTGGAGAGTCCCCAGATAGAAGTCAAGGAGATCAGCAACCCGGATCTTAATCCTCAGGTTGTTTCCAAGAAGATTGCCCTGTCACTCGAAAAAGGATGGCATTACAGGAAAGCGGGCAATACGTCTCTGAGAAGAATAATCGACAGCGGCTCAAAAGGCGTGATGATACGGATCGGAGGGAAAATATCTGGAGAGAGGGCGAGATCCCAGAAATTCATGTACGGCTCGGTAAAGTATTCCGGTGAACCTGGAAGAATCGGAATGGCAGTCGGATATTCACAGGCAAAATTGAAGCTTGGTATAATCGGCGTCAGGGTATCAATGCTCAAGGGCGATTACAAGCTTCCAGATAAGATAAATCCGGTGATTAAGATAGAGGCACCACCAAAGCCCCTTGAAACGAAAGAGCCGGAAGTTAGTAGTGGTGTAGATAAAGTAGAGGAGGAAAAAAATGGAACTGCGAGCGAAGGAAATAAGGCAGATGAATCAAAAGGAAATCAATGAACGACTCGATGCTCTCAAGGATTCGTTGCTGAAGGAACGTGCATCCGTCGCCATGGGCGGTGCACCGAAGAATCCGGGTAAGATCAGGTCTTTAAGAAGACAGATCGCTCGGATCAAGACTGTAGGGTCGGAGGGCAAAAGAAATGAGTGATAAGGATTTCACGGGTCTTCCAAAAGAATTGCGCCCCTGGGAAGGATTTTCCAGGGATTCCCAGACTATTCGGGTAAGCGTAGATAAGAGAAGATACGGGAAAACCATGACGATAATCGAGGGCATTGATCCCAAATCAGAGAATATCAAGGATATCGCGAAGGAACTCAAGAGAAAGGTCGCATCCGGGGGCACTGTTAAGGACGGAAAAACGATCGAGCTTCAGGGGGACCACAGGGATACTGTGAAGAAGTACCTTGAAAGTATGGGATTTAAAATAGAGGCAGTATAGGATGAGGGCAGAGGATTACATTAAAGAATTCATCGGTTCAAGGGTTGTCGTTAAAAAGCATGACAACAAGCTTTACGAAAATATGCAAGGGGAGGTAATCGACGAGACATACCATACCTTCCTTGTAGATTCAAACGGAAAGAGGAGGATCGTACCCAAGGATCATGGTGTATTCGTATTTTCCACGGAGACGGAGACTTTTGAGATCCAGGGTGCGCTCATTGACATAAGGCCAGAGGATCGTCTGAAAAACATGAGAAAGTTCAAGATAGTTGAAGAAAGAGGTCATAATAATGGTTCGAAACATTGGAATTGAAGTTGTTCCACCAGCAGTGGAATGTAATGATCCCAAGTGTCCATTTCATGGAAGCTTGAAGATCAGGGGACAGATTCTTACCGGAGTTGTGAGGTCATCAAGAATGATTTCAAGCGCGACGGTGGAAAGAACATACAAGAGAGATCTTAAGAAATATGAGAGAAAGGAAACCAGGATATCCCGGTATCATGTCCATGTTCCAGGGTGCATAAAGGTATCTCCTGGAGACAGAGTAAAAATTGCTGAGTGCCGGAAACTGGCTAAGACCATATCGTATGTTGTTGTGGAGAAGATAGGACTATGAAAGGTATTGCTGGCAGACAACAGAGAGGACTCCCGCTCGGAGCGGTGATGCAGTGCGCTGACAACAGCGGTGCCAAGAGTGTGAGTCTTATTGGCGTAAAGGCTTACCACGGTGTTGCTAGAAGAATCCCTGCGGCTGGCGTTGGAGATATGTTCATGGCAAGCGTAAAAAAGGGCACTCCTGAGATGAGGAGCAAGGTTGTTTATGCTGTAGTGATAAGGCAAAGACGCCCTTACAGGCGACCTGACGGTTCAATGGTGGAGTTCGAAGAGAACGCTGCAGTTCTTGTAACTCCAGACGGTGAGGTTCGCGGCTCTGAAATAAAGGGGCCAGTAGCAAAGGAGGCCGCAGAGAGATGGCCAAGGATAGCTGCCATAGCCTCGGCTATAGTTTAGGTGATCAAAATGATGAATTACGTTGATGTTGCAGTTAGCAAGGAACTCAGGAAGAAGTACGATATACGCTCCATCCCAATTTGCAAAGGCGACATAGTTAAGGTCAAGTCTGGAAAATTGAAGGGAGAAGGTGGGAAGGTTATAAATGTCGATCATTCGAATGGTCTCATCTCAGTTGAGGGTGTCACCTCAACAAAGGCCGACGGAAAACAGAAAGAGAGGAAGATGAAGCCCCAAAAACTCGTCATAACCAAGATAGACTTTACCAGGCAGGAACGTTTGGATCGGATCAGAAGAGTTGCTCAGATGAAGAATTTCACGATCACAGAACCAACGCCTGAGGAACTTGCACCTGAACCGGAGGAAAAACCCGCAGAACTACCGGAGACGGGCGAGACCGTGCAGGAACCACCTGTATTGGGAAATGTAGACACGGAGCCATCAGAGCCAGAGAATCCTGAAGCGAACGAGACAACTACCGAACCAAATGAATCGGAGGGTGAGCTGGCGGAAAAGGAAGAATTATCCCTACCAGACGAAGAAGCAGAAGAAGATTCTTCAGATAAGGATACCTCTGATATTGAAGGGAAGAAGGCTGCCAAGAAATCCACGTCCAGATCAAGAAAGAAGCCGGAATCGGCAAAAGATTCTGATAAAGCTGAAGAATCAGCACCAAAAAAAGGGGGGCGAAAGAAAATTGATAAACAAGACTAAGAGACTGGATGCGTCGAGATCCTTGAAGCTGCCTAGGAAGAAGTACTTCTGGGCGCCTACGTCATTGCCAGGAAAACACAGCAGGGAGAATTCCATGCCTATCCTTATAGCCCTGAGGGACTATCTTAAATTTGGAGACAAGGAAAGGGAAATCTCGAGGATACTAAACAGCAGATCGGTACTCGTTGACGGCAAAGCCGTAAAAAAGAGGAGAGTTGGAATCGGCCTGATGGATGTCATCACAATAACTCCACTTGGGTTTTCTTACAGAGTTCTGTTGGATGAGCGCGGCAAACTGATCCTGAGAAAGGAAAACGAGGAGGCGAAGAAATTAAAGCCTCTAAAGGTCATGAATAAAGTAACGATAAAGGGCGGTAAAACCCAGATTGTCTTCCATGATGGAGAAACGCTGCTTTCAGATGATAAAAATATCTCTACAGGTGATGTCGTAATATTATCCGTTCCGGAGAAGAAGATAGAGCATGTTCTGAAGATGCAAACTGGAAGTAAGGCCTTTCTTGTCGGAGGCAACCATGTTGGGAAATTTGTAACTATAAAAAGCATAGAAGTAAAGAAATCCTCGTCAAGCAACCTGATTCATTTCGAGGAAAATTTCTCCACAACGGCGGAAAATGTTTTCGTCGTTGGAAATCCAAAGTACAGTTTCCCGGTGACGGAAGGTGATGTGGCATGACTGAAAAGAACCCAATGGGCGATATAGTCATTGACAAGGTAGTCGTGAATATCGGTGTTGGCCAAGCTGGCGAACGGCTGGCTCGGGCAGACAAAGTTCTCGAGATGCTTACAAATCATAAGCCGGTCACTACGCATGCCAAGAAGACACTGAGGGATTTCAACATACGAAAAGGATTGGAAATCGGCAAAAAGGTGACCCTGAGAAGACAGGAAGCTGAAGACTTCGTAAACAGGGCCCTGTTTGCGAGGGATCGCAAAATTCCTGCTTACTCTTTTGATAGGCAGGGAAACGCTCACTTCGGCGTCCCGGATTACACAGAAATGGAGAAGATGAAATATGATCCTGACATCGGCATATTCGGCTTTGATGTCTCTGTGGTGCTCAAAAGGCGCGGAGGTTACAGGCTTCAGAGGAGAAGAGTGCAGTCCAGGCATGTTCCCAGAAGGATCAGGATTACCCCGGAAGAAGCCACAGAGTTCATGGTGTCAAAATTCAATATAAACTTAGTAAGGTGAATAGATGTCACAGGTTAAATTACAACCAAAGAAGAATTTCGGAAGGAAAGTCGGGTGCGTCAGGTGTGGCCGTAAGAGAGGCATTGTACGAAGATACGGCATTAGGATGTGCCGCCAGTGCTTTAGGGAGACTGCAGCAGAGCTCGGCTTCAGGAAGTATAGTTGAGGTGAAGATATGAGACATGATCCGCTGAATGATATAATAAACTCCATAAAAAATGCGTCAAGAACAGGAAAAAGAGAAGTTGAAGCAGAACCTGCCGCAAGGCTTGTTGGAAAGGTACTGAAG
Organism: Thermoplasmatales archaeon; assembly: GCA_026127925.1. NCBI lineage: Archaea > Methanobacteriati > Thermoplasmatota > Thermoplasmata > Thermoplasmatales > Thermoplasmatales archaeon. The sequence continues at coordinate 118,634 of JAJSLM010000004.1, read as the reverse complement.
GTAATGCAAGACTATAACTACCTGAAGAGTTTCGAGGTTGTGGACGAGATGAGGGGGGGAAAGTTCAAGATAGAGCTAAGCGACACGATCAACAACTGTGGTGTCATAAGACCCAGGCTTCCTGTGAAGAAGAGTTCGCTGGAGCGTTACGAATCAAGATTCCTCCCTGCTCAGGATTTCGGTATCCTGATCCTCACAACGACGAAAGGCGTCATGAGCCACATAGAGGCTCGCAAGCAAGGACTTGGAGGGAAGCTCCTGGCTTACATTTATTAGGGTGTTAAAAAAATGGTTAACTACAAGGAAGTATCAGAATTTAAGATTCCGGGAGGAGTGAACTTCACTTTTTCAGATGGTGAGCTGAAAGCCTCAGGGAAGCTCGGTGAGGCAAGAAGGACTTTCAGGGACAATTATGTGCGTATAAAGCTCAGCGAAGGGAAGATCACCCTGGAAATAAGCAAGGAAAGCAGGAGAAACAACGCAATCGTTGGAACGTGGCTATCGGAGGTCAGGAATATGGCTGAAGGCGTATCCAATGGTTTTGAGTACGAGATGAAGATAGATTATACGCATTTCCCGATGAGGGTGTCGGTCAAGGGAAATAATGTCGAGATTGATAATTTTCTTGGCGAACGCTCACCGAGGAAAGCAAAAATTCTTGGAAACAGCAAGGTGAATATAAAGGGTGACCGGGTATTTATCTCTGGGATAGACAAGCGGGACATCGGAGGCACTGCTGCCAACATAGAAAGGGCAACAAAAATAAAGGGATTCGACCTGAGAGTGTTCCAGGACGGAATATATCTGTTGAAGGGGGTGGAAATAGATGCTTGATCCAAAACCCAGACTATCCGATGAGGAGAAGAGACTCCTCAGGATAAAGAACAGACAGGCCAGGAAGCGTGTGGAATTCCATAGGCAGGAGTGGTTCAGGTACAAGAAATTTGATGATTCATGGCGTAAGCCAAGAGGCAAGCATTCCAAGCTTCGGCAGCACTGGGCAGAGAGACCGCCCATCGTCGACGCCGGCTTCAGGGGACCAAGATTGGTAAGGGGGTTGCATCCGTCCGGTTTCCAGGATATACTTATCCATAACGTTAAAGAACTGGAGGGTCTTGACCCGCTAAAGCAGGCAGCTAGAATCGCTTCCAGTGTTGGTGCCAAAAAGAGAGAAATGATTGAAAAGAGAGCATCGGAACTAATGATCCGAGTGCTGAATCCAGGTGTTAAGGAATGAAAATAGAGACAGCTAGAAGATTAGCAGCAGATTACTTCAAATCTGGTATTTCAAGGGTATGGATAGATCCGAATAACATAGAAGAGGTAACGGATGCTGCAACGAGAGCGGATATCAGGGCACTGACAAAAAAAGGGATTATACAGCTAAAGAATGCAAAGGGTAATTCCAACTCCAGGTTGAAAAAGCGTATTGTGCAGAGATCCAAGGAGCTCCGAAGAGGTCCTGGTTCTATCCGCGGAACTAGAAACGCGAGGTTCCCAAGGAAGACAAGATGGGTAAAGACCGTGAGGGCATTGAGGGATGAACTTCGCAAATTGGATGCAGCAGGTTCGCTTAATTCAAAGGAATACAGAACATATTACAGGATAATCAAGAGTGGGACTATCAAGTCAAGGGCACAGCTGAGGGCGCATGTATCCTCAAGCAAATCCAAAGGTGAATAAGATGCAGGTGCTCATGAAAAGAAAGAGAGAAGGAAGAACAGATTACAGGAAGAGACTCACACTGCTCAAGTCAGGAGAACCCAGACTTGTGGTAAGACCGTCGAACAAGGGTTTCGTTGTACAGCTGGTCAAATTTGCGGACAAGGGCGATGAGGTCAAGATCACGGTAACAAGAAACTCGCTCATAAAACTAGGAATTGATGTCAAAAGCAACAGCACGCCATTCTGTTATCTTGCAGGATATTATCTCGGCCTCAGAGCAAAGAAGAGTCGCATTAAGAACGCGATACTGGATACCGGTCTTTACCGAGTATCAAAGGGCGGGCGAATATCGGCAGTGCTCAGAGGAAGTGTTGACGCAGGTCTCAATGTCCCGCATGACGATTCTATTTTTCCGCCTGACGACAGGATTTCTGGTAAGCATTTGAAGAATGGAGCTGTAGATATAGAGTCGATGAAAAAGATACTGGAGGGAAATAAATGACAGAAGAAAGCTGGAAGCCAAGAACACAGCTCGGCAGGATGGTTGCCTCGGGCGAAATAAAGACAATTTCAGAGGCATTAAGATCAAAATTGCCGTTGAAAGAATATCAGATAGTTGATGTTCTTTTGCCAGATTTGCAGGATGAGGTAATGGATATCATGCGCGCCCAGAGGATGACGGACTCTGGAAGAAGAATGAATTATTCCGTGACTGCCGTCGTCGGAAACGGTGATGGGTATGTCGGTGTTGGTCGCGGCAAGGCAAAGGAAGCTGCACCTGCTATAAAGAAAGCGGTGAATAATGCTAAACTGAACATAATCGAGATACGAAGGGGTTGTGGTTCGTGGGAATGCGGTTGCGGGAAACCCCACTCATTGCCATTCATGGTGCGGGGCAAATCCGGTTCCGTGGTTATTACGATGAAACCTGCGCCTCAGGGCGTGGGAAGGGCAGTTGGCGATATCGCAAAAACAGTCCTGAAGATGGCCGGTATAGAGGATGTATGGGGCTTTGCCTCCGGTCATACCAAGACAACGGTCAACTATACGCTGGCTGTTTTTGATGCACTGAAGGAAACATCAAAACTCAGGCTTAACTCTGCGTTAACGCTTACTACGCCTATATATGTAGGAGGTGTTGCCAATGTTGGCGGCCGTAAGGATTAGAGGAACGAACGGTAGCCGCCCTGCAGCGGTAAAAACTGTCGAGCTTCTTCGGCTTAACAGGATAAACCACATGGTTCTGCTTGATGATAACCCCGTTACCAGAGGCATGTTGCAGGTCGTCAAGGATTACGTGACATGGGGCGAGATCGATCTAGAAACCCTGAAGAAGGTTATCGAACTCAGAGCCCTTGCCCCTGGACGGAAGCCTCTGAACGAAGAAATCCTGAAAGAGAAGGGATTTTCCTCTACAGATGATCTGGCCAAGGTGATCTTTGAGGGCAAATCCAAGTTGAAAGATCTCGGCCTTGTGCCTGTTCTGAGACTCAATCCTCCACGCGGAGGTTACGAAGCCATAAGGAAGTCCTTCACTGAAGGAGGAACTGCAGGTTATCGTGGAGCAAAGATAAACGATCTCATATTGAGGATGCTTAAACCGGGGGTGAATCTTTCTGGTAAGAACAAGGACTAAAAAACTGAGAGGTGGACATTACGGACGCGGCATGAAAGCCGGCCGTGGAAAAGGGAAGAAAGGAGGTTCTGGAATGGCCGGACTCCATAAACACAGATGGGTGTGGACAATAAAGAATGATCCGCTCCATTTCGGCGGAAAAGGATTCACGAGTCATCATCGCGGTGTTCTTGATATCCCTATAACGTTATCAGAGCTGGATGACAACCTTGATCGACTGAGAAAACAGGGTTACGTCACGGAGGAAGGCGGTGGACTCATCATAGATTTGAGGTCTGCAGGTTTCACAAAACTGCTCGGTTCAGGTAACTTTGATGTGAAATCAAGTATCAAAATTGACAAGATAACCGAAAAAGCATTAAACAAGCTTTCAGTTGCAGGTATCACGGTAGAAACTAATGACGGACATTCAAAGGAATAAAGCTGTAGCCGGACCAGTAATCGTGGTCTGGGCTCTGCTTGTTGCGGCATTCTGGTACCTCGATCACTATGGGCCTATAAAATTGGCCGTTGTTGCAGTAATGCTGGCACCGGTATTTTTCATAATTTATCTGATGCTCAGCTACAAGGGGCCCAAGCAAAGCAAGCTTTACGGTCTTGAGTACCTCACAGCAAAACTTCCTGCCGTTAAGAAGGCGAAGGGCCATGTGCAGTTCAAGTACAAGCTGCTGTGGACCGCATTGGTAGTGGTATTGTATTTTGCGCTTACAAACATTTACGTCTATGGCTTGAACATCAAGAGTTCTGTGGATGTTTTTGCATCTTTCAGGGCCATATTCGCGGGTGCTGAAGGTTCGCTTATGGACCTCGGTATTGGTCCCATTGTGACCGCAAGTATAGTTATGCAGTTATTCGCTGGCGCAAAAATATTCAACATAGACCTTCAGAACAGTGACGATAAGGCAATGTATCAGGGGATGCAGAAGCTTCTTGTCATAGTTATGATATTTGTTGAAGCAATTCCGCAGGCCTTTGGATATCTCGTTCCCGACACGGGTCTTGTCAACAGTCTTGCTTCACTTGCTCCTGGATACGGTCATTTTCTTGCTGAGACAATAATTGTCGGCCAGCTGTTCTTTGGATCTTATCTCGTATTCCTCATGGACGAACTGGTTTCGAAGTACGGTATAGGCTCCGGAATTTCATTGTTCATTGCTGCGGGTGTTTCACAGCAGTTGGTCACCGGAACAATCAACTGGCTTCCATCGACCCTTGGAACTGCACTTTCCCTATCGAATCCGCCAGCGGGAGCAATCCCAAAGTTGCTATACGTGGTTATGAATGCGGGAAATCCTGCTCTGGGAGGAGGTGTGGGTTATCTTAGCGGCCAGGGCCTGACTCAGATCATGTTCCAGGAGCCGAATCCAATGATCGCGCTTTTAGGGACCGTGCTCATCTTCTTCATCGTTGCGTTTTTCCAGAGTAGTAAGATCGAATTGCCAATAGCACACGAACGTGTGCGTGGGGCAAGGGGACGTTATCCGCTACAGTTATTCTACGCTTCAAACATACCTGTCATACTTGCCACCGCTGTGCTGGCAAACGTTTCCATGTGGACCCTTCTATTTTGGAGCAGTCCGGTATTGAGCCATGTTCCTTTACTGGGGCATAATGTTCTTCTCGGTTCATATCTCACGCCAACCGCAGCTTCGGCGCTCAATGTGTCGTCTTCAACGGCGACCGGAGGGCTAGCGTTCTATCTTTCCCAACCTAACGGGCTGGTGGGATGGCTTTTCCCTATAATGCAGCCGTCTGCTTATCAGACGGTTCTTTTCGGTCATACGTCCTGGGAGATGGCGATACATATACTCGTCTTCGTCGGTTTTATGGCAATAATGAGCGTTATTTTTGCCAAATTCTGGATTGAGACGACTAATATGGGCGCAGGTGCTGTTGCAAAGCAGATTATGTCAAGCGGTATGCAGATCCCTGGTTTCCGTCGTGATCCAAGGGTAATAGAGCGCGTACTGCAAAAATATATACCTGTGATAACGGTATTCAGTGGAGCTGTAGTTGGTCTGCTGGCTGCAGGTGCCGATCTTATCGGAACTGTAGGAGACACGAGCGGAACAGGGCTTCTTCTCGCTGTTGGTATAGTGATACAGTTCTATGAGGCCATCGGTCGTGAGCAGATGATGGAAATGCACCCGATCATCAGGCAGTTCTTCACTGGTGGATAAAAATGAGGGTTGTAATTGCCGGTATTCCCGGTGTCGGTAAGTCAACAGTAATAGACCTGGTAAGAAAACGTGTTCCGTATGAAGTGATCAACTTCGGAACGCTCATGTTTGAAATGGCAAGGGAGTTAAAGATGGTCGATCAGAGAGACGAGATAAGGAAACTTCCATTTCAAACACAGATAAACCTGCAGAAAAAAGCATCGTCAGCCATAGGAAAGATGAACGACGTTATCATAGATACGCATCTTTCGATAAAGAGCCATGGCGGATATTTCCCAGGACTTCCCGAATGGGTGATCCGGGAATTGAATGTAATGGCTTTTTTTGTTATCGAGGCCGATCCGGAAATTATATTTAAGAGGCGATCGAAAGATGAAAGCAGGTCCAGAGACAGCGATACTCTGGAATCAATCCGCGAATATCAGGAAATCAACAGGTACTACGCGGCTTCTTACTCGATATACACCGATGCCTCCGTATTCTTCATGGAGAATGTAGAGGGAAAACCTGACATAGTAGCAGATAATATAGTTGAGAGGCTCTTACCACATGTCTGATAGAAATCCAACACAAACGGGTACCACAACGGTAAATGCGCAGCCTGTTTCCGGGCAAAATGCAAATCCTGCCGTGCAGCAAAGGCAGTCTATGAACAAGATGATGAAATTCCAGATGGTGTACATGCTCATCTCTCTTGCCATGCTGTTCATAATTTTCAACACAACAATAAGAGATGCCTTGGGGTCTGCGATGAGCGTTGTATTCATGCCGCTCATAGGGTTCAATTATGCATTGCCCTGGATGACTATTACACTTATGGGAGTTGCAATCGGTCTCGTTACATCCGTTCCGAGATATTTCTTCACAGACTGGATCAAAATGGGCAGGATACAGAACAGGATGAGCGCTTTCAATAAAGTTTATTCTGCTGCAATGAGAAGTGGGCAGAAAGACAAGATGCAGAAGCTTAGCAAGATGAGAATGGAAATGACGATGGAACAATCTCAGCTAAGCATGAACACGATGAAGCCATTAATGGTTCTTACCATATTCACGCTGCTCTTTTACGTATGGCTCTATTATTTCCTCAGCCTTGTTCCCTATCAGATAATATCATTTCCGTGGGACTTCAACATTAACATAATCAACGACAAGTTGTGGCTCTTTCCTTACTGGTTCCTGGGATATTTTCTTGCCAGCCTTCCGGTCGGGTATTTTGCCACCATGGTCATAAAGTACTTTGATTTCAAATACAAGATAAGGGAGATCGAGCGGAAATCTGATTATGCGGGTTACAATTAGCGGTCCAATAGGAAGTGGTAAATCCACTTCTGGAAAGATGCTCGCAGATAAACTGGGTTGTAAATTCTTTTCTGGGGGTTTTTTCTTCCGCGAGAAGGCAAAGCAAATGGGAATGTCGCTTGAGGACTTTGGTAAATATGCAGAGAAACATCAGGAGATAGACCGTGAGATCGACGAAATGAACTTAGAGCTACTGCGGAAGGAAGACAACATCGTTCTTGAATCCAGACTCGCTGGATGGATCAGCAAGCGCAATAATATCCCTGCTTTTAGGGTGTACATTGATGCCTCGTTCTATATAAGGAAGGAGCGAGTGAAAAATAGGGGTGATCTTTCAGGAGAAGAAGAGATCATCGATAGAGAAAACTCCGAACGAAAGAGGTACATGGAATTCTATTCTATAGATTCCGAAGATACTTCTATTTACGATTTGATTATAAGTTCAGACGCATTATCTGCTGAACAGGTTGCCGATGAAATATATGCAAGAATCAGAGAAAGAGAAAAATGAACTCAACGGTTTCATTGTAATAGATAAACCGAAAGGCCCTACAAGCCATCAGGTCGATTACTGGGTACGCCAGATCCTTGGTGTGAACGATGTGGGGCATATAGGCACTCTTGATCCTGAAGTAACGGGCGTGCTTGTGATGGCAATAGGCAAGGCAACAAAGCTCATAGACGTGGCACATGAACAACCAAAGGAATATGTTTCCGTAATGCGTCTTTATACCGATGTTCCCCACGACCTTCTGGACAAAGTTTTTGAGCAGTACCACGGACCAATATACCAGCTTCCCCCAGTGAAATCTGCCGTTGCCAGAAATCTCAGGGTACGCACAATATACGATCTGGACATTATGGAGACAAACGGGCGTCTGGTTCTTTTCAGGGTCAAGTGCGAATCGGGAACATACATTAGGACGCTCTGCCAGGACCTGGGTCTTACGCTTGGCTGTGGCGCACAGATGGCGGATCTCAGGAGGACATCAACTGGCGTTTTCAAGGAGGAGGATGCTGTCACACTGCAGTACCTGAAAGATAGTCTGACCTTGAAGAATAGCGGGAATACAAAGTTCTTCGATAAGATTTTCCTGCCACTGGATTATCTCTTCAAGGATTATCCGAAGGTGATAGTCAAAAAGTCTTCAATATGGAATATCGCTCACGGATCTGATCTGTATCCCGGAGGCATCAAAGCGATCCTCGGAAAGCCGCTGAAGGGCGATCGTGTTGCAGTTATGTCTGAGAATAACGAACTTCTTGGAACAGGCCACATGCTCGTTTCATACGACGCTATACGCGATTTGAAGGTGGTGGATTTTGATCGCATTATAGTGGAGAATCCACAGAACCCACCTGGAAACAAATCAAGTAAAAAGATGAAAATTGAAAAACGGAGAAGGTGAACAGGTTGGGAAATAAAAAATCGGACGAAGCAACTGAAACCAAAATTCCTTCGAGAAGAGAGATGTGGTACGGTGTAAAGAATCGGGATAATTTCCTTGTTTATTCCGATCTCGAAACAAGGTACGTGGAAATATTCAACAAACTGCGATCCGGTGTCATACCCGACCTGGAACTCAAGGAGAAAGAGAGCCCACCAGATCTTCTGCCAGTCCTCATATCTTACGGCAAGGTCAGGATACGCGAGGAATTCACTGAGGATCAGTACATAAGAAAAGTGTATTCCATGATACCCGACATTCTTCTTTCCATAAATCTCATTTATGAAAAGGTATCAGATGTCCTCAAGGCTCTGGATCCAGAATACGGAAGTGCCCCGAATCCATGTGTCTTTTTCTCAAGAATAATTAATGATAAGAAAGAAACACTTCTCGGGGAATCTCTTGCGAGGATATCTGAGACCGCACTTTCGCTTTGTAATCTGAAGGATTACTTGATGAGCTCCATATCTGAGAGCATAAACAGGGTCATGCCCAACACTTCCAAGCTTGTAGGCGAAGAATTAGCTTCCGAATTGCTGTATAGAGCAGGAAGCCTGAAGGCACTTGCGTTTATGCCTGCGAGTTCAATCCAGGTGATGGGCTCAGAAAAGGCATTATTCAAGCACATTTCGCACGGTGGACCTTCACCAAAGCATGGCGTTATATTCAAGTACAAGGGTCTTGCCTCGCTTAAACCAAGGCATAGAGGAAAGGTTTCAAGAGTTCTTGCCTGCAAAATTGCAATTACTGCTAGGGCCGATTACCGTGGAACAATTATCGACACGTCAATATTCAAGGAAAAAGTCGATAAAGCCATGTCTGTGAAGAAATAATATCAAATCTCCTTTTCCCTTTTTGGGCAGCTTTATCAAACAATTCAGGTTTAGTAGTAACCTTAGCTTTACCTTTAACACTACGGAGAACCTTAACGTAGTACTGGGTGATAAAATTGAATTATGCACCAGTCTACTTGGACTCGGTAAAAAGGTAACATCCTCTGTTGTAGTTGGCATTAAGGCTTCAGCAATGTTTTTTATTATTGCAAGTTTGGGGGTTCCGTTTTCTTACCTGGAAAATGGTGTAACATATGCTACTCACATACTGAACGAAACCAATCGCTCACCGCATGTGGAATCATATACAGATTATACTGCTTTTTTCTATCTCAATGGAACAAAGGAGAGCTACACATTTAATACAGGCCCACCCGTTGTGGATCGAGTACCAAACGTAGATCCGGAAAAACCTTATTTTGGGTTTATTTACAATCCATATTGCCCGAAGTGCAATGACTAGGTAGTGTGAATATTTGGTTGCCTCGGAATCAACTAATCAAGTTGAAATCTATGCTGGGAAAAAATTTAACATTAGGAAAAAATAACTTGAATGGGAACAAATAAGATCCGACAAAAGGATGAGGCATAAAATGGGAAATTCTAGAAAAAACCAAAAGTGCGTTTTCATATTTGTTGTCTCATTAATTGTTATAATAATCTTCATAAGTTCCATTACTTTATACGAATTTTTTTATATACCTCCTTATAAGACAAAGGTCGTTCCTGAAAACGTTCAGTTTGTTGTTAATGAATTCGTTATGCAATATGGTCTCGCAGATAGACGCACAGACATTTGTTGTTATCCTCTCACGATTAGATCCGCCACAGAAATATTGGGCGGGGCACAATCGCATTTAACATTGATAACGGAGGGAGCCGTTGCAGTATCTTCCTAGGTTTAATCGTCCTTGTAAAAACATGTTGTTGATGCTCTTTCCTGTTTAGATTGCCTAGCTGGTAAAACTTTCGAGTTCCTTCTGTTCTGGATAGGCGATACCTGGTATGGGTGCAGGATATTCCGAGGTAAGGCATCCGAGGCACAACTCATTCTTTGACATGCTCGTGCTTTCTACAAGACCGTCTATGGATACATACTTCAGGGAATCTGCTCCAACGAGATCGCGAATATCGTCATCGGTTCTTCCTGTTGCCACGAATTGGTCTCTTGTCTTCATGTCAACGCCAAAATAGCACGGAGCTACTATCGGCGGAGATCCTATCCTGACGTGCACTTCCTTTGCACCAGCCTTTTTAAGGAGTGACACAATAAATTTCATTGTGTTTCCACGAACAATGCTGTCATCAACTAAGACAACCCTCTTGTCCTTGATCTCAGATGCGATAACATTCAGTTTGATCCTTACCGCTGCAGCTCTCTTTTCTTGTGTTGGCATGATAAAAGTTCTATCCGAGAACCTATTTTTGATTAATCCTTCGCTGTACGGAATACCGGAAGCTATAGAATACCCCAGTGCCTGTGCCCTTCCCGAGTCTGGAACAGGAACAACAACGTCTGCATCCACAGGGAATTCCTCCGCAAGCTTCTTTCCAAGCCTTATACGAGTCTGGAAGACCTCTACATTATCTATGACACTGTCCGGTCTTGCAAAATAAACGTACTCAAACATACAGTGTGCGGTCACTCTAGATGATACTCCGAGAATATGGAAAATACCGTTTGGTGTGAGCTCCACGAGTTCACCGGGGCGAACGTCCCTTATCTTTTCAGCACCCATCACGTCGAGTGCGCAACTCTCTGAAGCGACAATATATCCTTCTGATGTTTTCCCGAGGATTAAAGGTCTGATCCCTAACGGATCCCTAAGGGCAAAAAGTCTGCCATTGAATAGAAGAGCTACTGCGTAAGCACCCTTCATCTTTTCCATGGCGAGTTTCGTGCCATTTGATATGCCGTACAAAGAGATATTCCTTGCCAGTTCCATAAGCAGAACCTCGGTGTCGGAAGTGGTCGAAAAAGTTAGGCCCTGTTTCATGAGCTCCTCTCTCAGTTTGTCCGCATTAGTTATCTCACCGTTATGGGAGACAGCGAAATAGCCCGCTGAATTGGTTACTATGAAAGGACCAGCGTTCTCCATGGTTTTTGTTCCAGCTGTTGAATATCTTGTGTGCCCTATCCCTGCATTTCCATCAAGATGCATGATCTGATCGGGAGAGAGGTTTGCAAAAACTTCGTTAACGAGGCCCATCCCCTTCCTGACATTCATTATTCCATTGTTGAAAATTGCTATTCCAGCACTTTCCTGTCCTCGGTGCTGCAGTGTCCGGAGTATGGTGATCAGTGAAGAATATGCCGAGGATTTTCCAAGGTATCCAGCTACGGCACAATGATCATTTGGCTTTTGCCCATCTATAGCTTCTGATTCTGGCAGCTGGATATCCACAGTGAGAGCACCTCTTCTCTCTAATGTGATAACTATGATGACCACATCTTCTGCAGGTGATGTGAACCTTCTTATTGTTCATTTTTCCCATTACGGCTGTTCCGTTGCTCATTTCACTCCCCTCTTACCGAATTTACAGGTGAAACGTATATCACATTATCTCCTCTAACAAGGATTCTTGGATACATTCCATGATCCTGGCCGCCTATAGTTTCGGCAGCGTCTTTTATAACAAGGTTCATGTAAACATCATATCCCTCAAGAATGCCAGAGTACCCCCTGTTGCCCCTCACATCAACTAGGACGCTGCTATTAAGCGATCCGCGAAGGACATCCATAGGTTTTAGCGCACTTGAAACTGGTTTAGGCATAGATTTCAGCGCTTAATATAAAGAGCGTATTTAACATTATTGCAAAGATTGGGCTGGTTTAAAAAATTGCTAACAAATTGTAGCAATTGTTCTCGAGTTCTTCTTTACGCAAAGGAAGTGATGAGAAATCCACAAACGTTTCTATGACAGCGCCATGCCCCATGCTTCAAGTAGATATATATGTTAGATACTAATTTAGGTACCCTATCTGCGGAAATAATAACTATTAGATGGCTATTAGCCCGTTAATAGAATAAATGGTGAAAAGATAATGAAGCTTCCCAAAGTTGTCATGGCGTACTGTCCAAAGTGCGGTAAACACACACCACACGACGTAGAACGAGTAAAGAAGGCGAAGGCGAGCGAAATGAAGGCTGGACAGAGAAGATTCAGGCGCGCTACTTCTGGATATGGAGGTTTTCCAAGACCTAAATTCGAAGGAAGAGAAAAGCCTACAAAGAGAGTTCCTCTTCGATACAGATGCCAGGTCTGTAAAAAGGCCACAACCCCACCTGGAATAAGAGCAAAGAAATTCGAATTGGTGGAGGCGTAATAGATGGAAGAACGAAAATTTGTCAAGCCGAAGAACATGAAGAATAAATTCATCAAGATAAAATGCAAGGACTGTGGAAACGAGCAGATTACTTATTCCCGGATAACATCGGTCGTTGTATGTAACATCTGCGGTGCCACTTTGGCAAAGCCCACCGGTGGAGTCTTGGAGCTATATGCTGAAATAGTTCCAGATCATACCGCACAGGCACAGTAGGTCGAAGGTAAAAAGATGCCATCTGAACTTCCAAAAGTTGGTGATCTCGTTGTTGTCACTGTCCTAAACGTAAAGAATTTTGGAGCAGATGTTAAGCTTGAAGAGTATCCGAAAGTGATGGGATTTGTTCATATTGCTGAGGTTTCGACTGGATGGATCAAGCACATAAGGGACTACATTAGAGAGGGCCAAAGAACGGTCTGCAAAGTGCTGAATGTTGATTCAAACCGTGGGATAGTGGATCTATCGCTCAAGAGAGTGAACGATCATCAAAAAAGAGAAAAGATAACAGAGTGGAAGAACGACCAGAAGTCTGAAAAACTCCTGGAGCTTGTAGCTGCCCAGCTCAAGAAGTCAGTCGATGAATGTGAGAAAGAATTTGCTGGTGATCTCAGGTCTCGCTACGCTACCCTGTACGATGCGTTCGAGGATGCTGCCATTTCTGAGGAATGGTTGCCAGAAGTGAAGGCAAAGTGGAAAACGACATTTATCAAGATCGCGAAGGAAAATATAGTCCCACCAGAAGTTGAGATCGGAGGGTACCTGGAAGCATATTCTATTGCAAGCAATGGAATAGAATCAATAAAAAAAACTCTAACATCAGTAAATTCACAAAGTGTGAACATACAGTACTCTGGTGCTCCGAAATACAGGATCTCTGTCACTGACAAAGATTATAAATCTGCAGAAGATACGTTAAAGAAGAGTGTTCAGAAAATACTTGACACTGCGAAGAAAAACAACGTGTCCGCTAAATTTATACGAGAATAAGTAGAGTCACATGAAGTCCCTGATAAGAAAATGCAGTAAATGCGGAGTTTACACCCTTGAACTGGTGTGTCCGAAATGCGGGGGTCCAACGGAAGTGGCTCTCCCAGAAAGATACTCCCCCATAGATCGATTTGGAAAATATAGACTGAAGATGATGGAAGGCAATAGCAATGGAAAAGATAATAATTAACCAGCAAAAGAAAATCAAACTCAATAATCCAATACTGATAGAAGGTTTGCCTGGCATAGGCAATGTTGGAAAGATAGCAGCGGAGTACATAGTCGAGAAATTGAAAATGGAAAAATATGCCAGCATATTCTCTGAATATCTACCTCCCCAGGTATTCATGGATGATTCTAGCGTTGTAAGGCTTGTAAGCATGAGCCTTTATTATAAAAAGATGCCTAAGACAAAAGATCTACTCGTGCTTGTTGGGGACTTTCAGGGAACCACGCAGGAGGGGCAGTACGAATTATCTTATTTTATTCTTGAACTTGCGAAGAAGCTCAACGTTTCCATGATCTATACTCTTGGAGGCTACAGTATAGGAAAAATACCTGAGAATCCGCGAGTTCTCGGTGCAATTACTAACGAGAGCCTGCTTAAACCCCTCATGGCTGGAGGGGTAGTTTTCCCTAAGGGTGAGCCCGGAGGAGGTATAGTTGGTTCCGCGGGACTTATTCTTGGTCTGGGAAAGGAGCTTTTTGATCTTAAGGGAGCGTGCCTTATGGGCGAAACATCTGGTTATTTTGCTGATCCAAAGGGGGCTCGCGTCCTTGTGAAGGCACTGGTAAACTTGCTTAACCTAAAGATCGATATAGCCGATCTCGATGAGAGGAGCAAACAGATCGAACAGATAACGGAAAAAATGGAGCAGGATCTGCAAAATAAACCTCAGAAGGACGATCTTGGTTACTTTGGATGATTGTTCAGTCCCTTTTCTAACATTGAGTTTATTGGTCTGAAAGGCCGGTGAAGCTTCAGTTTTTATGAATACTCCAATTAACGTTTTCACTCCCTCATCAGTACAGGCAATTATTGTGAAATTATGAAAAGGTAATAGTACTCGAGCTCACGCATCAGGCAAAACAATTGGACGGAAAGATCACTAACAAGTACATTGCAATGAGTTTATAATCAAAGTGAGGAACATAGAACTCATTGAAAATATAGAATTTTTTGTAATCTTAATTTCCATCAGGAGGGGCTCTTTCCCTGAGCAATTTTATGAACGCCCTCATCCATTGAGGATGGTCAGGCCATGCTCTAGCAGACACGAGATTTCCATCGATAACAGCAGCGGCGTCCTTAAACGTTGCACCCGCTGCAGCCACATCAGGGGCAAGTGCGGGATAGGCTGCAGTAATCCTCCCTTTAAGTACTCCCGCGCTGGCAAGACCAAGAGGTGCATGGCATAATTCTGCCACAGGGCTATTTTTTTCAAAGAAATATCTCACAATCCTGTTGAAATCCGGATCATTTCTGATATATTCAGGGGCTCTTCCTCCTGGAACAACAAGAGCAGCATACTTTTCCGTTTTCACGTCCTTAAATGCCAGATCGGCGTTAACGAGATAACCGGGTTTTTCCGTATATGTATCAAAACCTTCAACAAAATCATGCACCACGGTCTGAATAGCTTTCTTTCTAGGTGCAGCAATATCTACATCGTATCCTTCTTCTTTTAGTCTCTGATACGGATACATCACTTCTAGCGATTCCCCTGCGTCTCCAGTGAGAATAAGTATTTTAGTCATTTTTCATCCTCGAATAACTATTTCTTGAAATTATTAGAACTTTGTTACCTCGTTCCCGTGATATTAGGATCACCTTTTTTGCTAACCCAGAAATTGGAGTCGAATTGAGTTGCAATTATGGATATTTAGTATACCGAATTCCTCCAATCGAAGCTGCAGATTACGGTTGTTTTATCTATGTTTAACACGTTCATTCATAAGATTCTCGAGAGTGCAAATCACGAAGCAATGTGGTTTTCTAATCCTTTTCTGAACATTTCATTTTTTGAACGGGTGTAATAAAACAGAATCAGGAATGAAACTACGAAAATAACACCCGCGATTACAGCTGGAAAAATCAGGTGAGCATATAAGTCGGAAATGCACTCATTTATCCCTGATAATAGGTAGAACACAATGGCCGGGTAACTGATAACATGATCCACTTTTTGCAATTCAACAAAAACAAGAATTATCAATGCAGATGTGAAAAACCATCCAACAAAGTTTGTGATTGGATCTCCAAAGTACTGGGTCGTTGATATCCAGATCCATAAATGGCCGGAAAGTCTTGGATCGAGTGCCAGATCCGTGAACACCATTAGGAACGGCATTCCGTATTTGCCACCTGCCATATAAGCATAGAAACCAAGCGAGGCCCAGAGCAATGGTATGAACACCGGCAAAGGTCCCAGCATGGACCCCAGCTCATTAGTGTAGTAATACCTTCCGAACGGAAATCCCGTATTCAGGCTCAGAAGCTCCATTGCGGAACCGATGATGGCGGCGATTATAAAGAACTTCGCAGAGCTCTTTGCACCGATTATTAGAACGGAAGATATGGCGTAGACACCGATAAGCACAATAGAAGAAATGATTGTAGAAAATACATCGAGCTGCCTTAAAAAAGGCAACTGCCCCAGATATACGTAAGCCAGGTAAATGAACGAAACTGTCCATCCTATGTTTTTTCGATTCGGTTTCAGCAATCAATTCGGTAAAGATTCATAATAGTTAAATCATTTCTCCGTGCCAGGATTCATGGATCATGCGAGATTTTCCTCTCAGAATCGGCAAAATAATTTAAATGCGCAATCTATGGCGACTCGATGGTTTCACGCAAGGGAACAATTTCTGAATTCAGGGAAGCGTCTATTTCTGAATTCTTCGAAAAAAACAGACACATCCTGGGATTCGATTCCCCTCAGAAATCCCTTTTCATGATAGTGAAGGAAGCGATGGACAATTCCCTCGATGCGTGCGAGGAGTATCAAATCCTTCCTGAAATTACAGTATCCATAAGCAAGATTGGCGATGATGAATACTCAATTATGGTTGAAGATAACGGTCCAGGTATAGAAAGAAAGCATGTCCCCGATGTATTTGGTAGGCTTCTCTACGGATCCAGGTTCCACTCACTGAAGCAGTCAAGAGGACAACAGGGCATCGGTATAACTGCGGCGATCCTCTATGGGCAGATAACAACGGCAGCCCCAACCTACATAAAAACAAAAAGAGAAAGCGATGACGTTGCATACGAATTTGAGCTTGGACTGGACGTTAAGCATAATGTTGCAGATCTCCACTATGAGAGGCCGGTGATATGGAATGTTCCCCACGGAACGCACATTGCCATTAAGGCCAAAGGGAAGTATCAGACAGGAAAGCAGTCCATTTTTGAATACATAAAGGAATGTGCTGTGGCCAATCCTAATGCAACATTCCACTTCATAGATCCAGACGGGAAAAGATATGATATATTGAGGGTTGTTGAGACTCCCTCCCTTCCTGCTATTCCCGTAAAACCCCACCCCCTTGGCCTTGAGGTTGGGGAGATAATGATAATGGCAAAGTCCTCCGAAGCTCCGAACATGAAGTCGTTTTTGAAAATGGAATTCAACAGGATCAGCGACAATGTGGCCGATGAGATTCTGGAAAAGTCATCCCTCGATAAATCAAAGGATCCAAAACAGCTCTCTTTGCCTGAAATAAAGCTTCTCAAGGAGGCATTCACCAAGGTAAAACTTATGCCCCCTCCAACCGACTGCCTATCCGGGTTAGGACCTGAATTCATAAGGAAAGGTCTCAAAAGTGTATACGGGGAAAACAAGCCTTCCCATTACTCAAAGCCGATATCGCGGCCCGTCTCCATCTACAATGGCAATCCGTTTTCGGTCGAGGCAGGCCTTGTTTTCGGTGGGAATTTGCGGGCAGACGAGCCTATAAGGATCGTCCGATTTGCCAACAAAGTGCCGTTGCTTTATCAGCCGGGTGCATGCGTCATAACAAAATCAATTTCAGAGATGGACTGGCGGCCGTACGGCTTCGACCAGAAAGGCGGTACGGGGATACCTTTTGGCCCGGCCATAGTTTTTGTTCATGTGTATGGTATCCGGATGCCATTTACATCGGAGTCGAAGGAGGCGATAGCTTCTGTTCCGGAGATTTCTAGCGAAATTTCCACAGCTCTGAAAATGTTGGGCCGCGGTGTGAAGCTGTTTCTTGGCAAAAAGGATCGAAGGCAGAAAGTTTATGAAAAATTCCGCCTTGTCAGTGCACTTTTGCCGGAAATAGGAAGGAAATCCGCAGCAATACTTGGAAAACCTTCACCTGAGCTTGATCCTGTAATTTCCAAGATAGCAAATGTAGTATTTGTAACCGAAGAGATAAACAAGCAGGACGATGTATTCAATATAACTGTGAGGACAATAAATTACACGAAGAATAAAGTCTCCATGAAGCTGTTTGCTGATCCGGCCACGGGTGACGATATACCGCAGAACCTTCAGTGGGAAATCGATTCTCTGGAACCATCCAAGGAATTTTCTGCCCAGTTCTCGATGCCAGCGATACAGGACTACCAGGGTACGAACTATTATTTCACAGGAATCGATCCTGTAAGGGTCCAGGGTGCAGAACCATTGCCTGCAGATTTCGGGACAGGTTCCGTTGAAGTAATGGAAACAGAGGACGAAGAAAATGTCACAAAATGAAACATCTGTGAAATTATCAAGCATAGTTGAGCGTGTTTACAATACATTGACAACGGGCGAGATTCCGGAAATACTGATGCCCTCCAGAAACAAGGATAATATCGTTCTTGATCCAAAGTACTCTGTATGGAAATATGGCAGCACAACAGTTGCCCGCTCCGCGAAAACAGTTGACGGGGCAGAATACATGGTGAAACTTCTTTATGTGATAGATTTCATAAACGAGATGATCCGCGAGGGGAAATCCTCGACACTGAGGGAAATGTACTACATTTCCGAGGGATGGAATCTTGGCAAGTTCCACACGCAGGATGAAAGCAACATGCTTGCAGAGGATCTCGAAGTCATAAGCTCTATGATGAGGGAAGATTTTAAGCTCAGGCCTGAAGAAAATGGAGCTAGCGTGATCGGCAATATAACTCTGGAAGAAAAGACCAGAAAAGGCGAGTTCAAGAGGATCAACTGTAAGGACGATGTTGGCGACGGCGGTTATCCTATTCCATATAGCGTGGAATCGGATAAGCTAAGGTTTGTAGGCGCAGATGCCGAATATGTACTTGCTCTGGAAACAGGTGGTATGTTTGATCGTCTTGTTGAAAATGGTTTTGACGAGGATAGCAGATGCATACTTGTTCACCTGAAGGGTCAGCCAGCAAGAAGCACCAGGCGCTTATTGAAGAGAATGAACACAGAGCTTAATCTACCAATTTATGTTTTCACTGACGGCGATCCATGGTCGTTCAGGATCTATGGTTCAATTGCTTATGGTGCTATTAAGACTGCACACATATCGGACTACCTTGCCGTTCCAACAGCGGAATTCATTGGTGTTACAGCATCAGACATACTGAATTACGATCTTCCAACAGATAAACTCAACGACAAGGATATCGCAGCTCTTAATGCAGAGCTCAAGGATCCAAGATTCACCTCGGAATTCTGGAAATCGGAGATAGAAACCATGCTTCAAATAGGAAAAAAGGCAGAGCAGCAGGCGCTCGCAAAGTACGGGTTAGATTATGTGACCAGGACCTATCTTCCAGAGAAGATTTCTCAGCTCGCGGGGCGGTGATTTTGTGAAAGTTGTAATAGTTCAGATGAGTTCAACAGAGGATAAGAAGAGAAATTTGGACAAATCCCTGGATTCCATAAACAGGGCTGCAAAAGAAAAACCTGATCTAGTTGTTTTTCCCGAATACCAGATGTTTGTTCCGGATTATTCCAGACCGGAATTCGTTAAGGAGAATGCAGAAACTGTGCAGGGTGAATTCATATCCAGCATAACCGCAATGGCGGAGAGATTGAAGCTGCATGTTCTCATCAATGTCACCGAGCTGGACAAAACATCGTTCAAGCCGTTCAATACGTCATTCCTTATCAGCGATCTCGGCATAATCTCTGGGCGTTACCGGAAGATGCACCTATTCGATGCATACGGCATGACTGAGAGCTGCTGTTATGAGCCTGCACATGATCCTCCTGTAACAATGAGGCTGAATAACGCGAACATTGGTGTCCAGATCTGCTATGATTTGCGGTATCCTGAGCCCTCTAGGGTACTGCGACTTCAGGGCAGTCATGTCTTGGTGTACCAGGCAGGGTGGTTTTCAGGAAACAGGAAGCTGGAAACATGGAAGACACTCCTCAGGGCGCGTGCAATGGAAAATGGCGCTTTTGTGATCGGTGCTGCTCAGTGTGGCCCAAAATTCACAGGCCATTCGATGGTGGTTTCACCCTACGGAGACGTCCTGGATGAGGCAGAGAATGATGAAGTTGTCGTATCTACGGATCTGGACCTTGATCTCATAAATAAATATGCAAAGGATGTTGCTCTTATAGAGCACAGGAGACGCGATCTTTACGACGTTTCAGGACTCTGAAAATGCTTAAATTAGTCATTTTCTTGAATCGGAATTGGTAGAATAACTGGTTAATGCTCTGCCCATGAGAAATCATTTAGACATGGCACAACGTACTCACATCATTTATCAACTACTAAGGTTTTGAATTGAAACTTTGCTTCAGATAGATGGGTCTATTTATCATGTCCTGAGCAAATCTTTTATAAGAACCTAATATTAGGGTGCTGTGACGGTCATGACGGCAGGGTAACACCCGGTCTCATTCCGAACCCGATGGTAAAGCCTGCCGTGTGTCGCATGTGTACTGTCTTCCGCGAGGGGACGGGAAGTGCGACTCGCTGTCATACCTTCTGTTTAATTTTAGACAAATATTCAGACTTTGGTGTGTTTGCCTGTGCTCTCGTGCCAGTAATTGTTTAACAAACTAGTAATATTCCACAGGGATCACCTGGCAGAATGCAAAGGAAACTTTTTTTCATAATTATGCTTTTAATCGTGACATTTTTCTGGGGTGTCACTTTTCCAATAATAAAGGTGGCACTGGTATACATCAGCCCAGCACCGTTCCTTGCAATACGTTTTGGGTTTGCTTCTGCAATGATGTTGATATTTGTTAAGAAGAGCCATAATTTACTCAAGATTAACAATATTAAATACGGCTTGATAGCAGGTTTTTTGCTGTTCCTTGGATATTTTTTTCAAACCGTTGGACTTGATTATACAACTGCAGCTGCTTCAGGTGTTATAACCGGACTTTATGTTATACTCCTCCCGATCATTTCTTTCCTGTATCTTAAAAACAAGATAACGCGGGTCGATATCCTAGCCACGGGAACCGCTTTCTTTGGCTTAATCCTCCTCTCTTACAGTCCATCCGGAGGTTTTGGCAACAGGATCGGAGATGTACTTACGCTATTATGTGCTGTTGTTTACGCTGTACAGATTGTTTACGTATCCAGGTACTCAAAATCCCTTGATTCTTACTCCTTTACATTCTACCAGCTGTTTGCAGTTTCAATATTCTCGGGCCTGATGATACCTTTCATGCCTGGAAGTCTGTTCATTTTGAATGACTACGCGGTTTTCGCAATCGTTTTCACAGCAATATTTGGGAGTGTTTTTGCATATTATGTATCCACAATTGCACTCAAGTTTGTGGACCCAACAACGGCCGGCGTTATTTTTGTCGGTGAGCCTGTTTTTGCTGCCCTCACTTCAGTAATCTTTCTTCATGAGATTCTAGGAAAGTTTGTCATAATCGGCAGCGTGATCATGGTAGGTTCCATTCTCGGTATAACAGTCGAAAGATATCTCAGGGAAAGAAAATCAGAAGGCACGCCTCAGGAAATGCCTTAATTTCCCGTGTCAATGGCCCTGACAGGTTTTTTGTCCGGTGAAACGATTAGATCAAAAGGGTGAAGGATGCCACGAGAATCGCAGTGACTATCGTGAGTGGAAGGTTTTTTGTTTTCAGGGCCACAATAAAAGCAGCCACCAGTGCAATTATCGTCAGGGGTGTAATATTGAGAACATTATATACGAAGAGTGACGTAAATGCGGAAATTGCGAACAAATCGAATAGGTTCTCTATCTTTTTGTTCTCCCTGAATCTTGAGTAGAATACCCAAGGCAATACGCGCTGAGAAATGCTCAGCAGGGCGAGGACTACCACAATTATAACGAGTATCGTATTCACAGCCTGTGGCCCTCCTCAAATTTTTTCCACGCATAACCTATGATGACGCCGCCCAGTATTGGTATTATAATGAAAAATGCGGGTAGGTGCAGCAACCTACCCGATATTGCAATTATGCCTGCGGACA
This sequence comes from Thermoplasmatales archaeon, assembly GCA_026127925.1. Taxonomy (NCBI): domain Archaea; kingdom Methanobacteriati; phylum Thermoplasmatota; class Thermoplasmata; order Thermoplasmatales; species Thermoplasmatales archaeon. Next base: position 96,839 of record JAJSLM010000004.1, on the reverse strand, counting down.
TGGCAGTGACCACGGCATAACTGGACCTAACTCTGGGCACGAGGAGACCAAGGAAGAGAGTTGGAAGTGCGATTAGCAGTATGTCAAGAACTCTGGGCGGAGCTATTCCGGCAACAAAAGCTCCCAAGGCCGTTGCGGTGGCCCAATTTGCGTATGCGAATATTGCAAGAAAGAATATGTGCTTCTTGTCGGGGAAAAGGGGCGATACAGATAGGGCGTAGACTTCGTCCGTAAGAAGCGGGCCGATGGTCAGGACGTTCTTCAGCTTGATATCGTTTCTTTCGGATTCTATATGTGGGCCGTAGAATGTATGCCTTAAGTTCAGTAGAAATGCTGTAAGGATCATTGAGAAAGGTTCAAGCCCGGTTACCCAAAAGCCCAGGAATGCTGATTGGACTGCTCCCGAATAAACGAATAGGGAGAGGACGATAGTGATAACGACGGGTATCTTCAATGCAGTTGCAAACGCCCCAAACGCTATACCTGAAGGCAGATAACTCATGGATATACTGAAATAAGGGTCAAATTTGCTGCTCAAGGTGTTATGGTCATGCGGACGATATAAATATTATTTGTACACAATTTCCTGCATTTTCAAGATTCTTACAGGGGTTTGAATGTCTTATAATGTAATGAAGTCCGCAAAATTAGCGATGGAAACATTCTTCAGCGAGAATGGAAGAAACTAATCCTTATATCTATAAATTATTGAAGTTATGCCTAGTTAAATTTCTTTTCATCGAACATGTACGCGTCAAGATTATTTTCAACGTCCTCTCTTCTTGATCTCAGAATCTCGAGGAATTCGCTGATCTTTTCTGCCGCTATTGATTTCATCTCGCCGCTTAGCATTTCTCCAGACATGTAGCTCTCGTGTACAGCAGATACCTTGGATTGATCGCTTTCCATGATCCTGAAAATGTTAAACGAGAAGTCTATATCTGGATTTGCTCCGTATTTCCTCTGTTCCTCTGCTGTATCTCTTCCACCGGAGAATGCGTATTTCATCAACTTCTTCCTCACACTGTTTCTGCTGTCATTCAGCGATATAACCGAGTTTGGATCCGAAGAAGACATCTTTCCGCTGCCCTGAAGCGATGGAATGAATTTTGATATTATCGATGAGGGTTTGTAGTAACCGAGTTTCGGAAGGACATCCCTAGCAAGCTTGAAGTGTGGATCCTGGTCTATCCCGTAAGGTATGAGGCACCTTATGTTCTCGTTCTTAAGATAGGAAAGAATAAACGCAGGTACGGCCTGGATGCTTGTGAAGAAATATTTGCCTATGTTATCACTGTCTTTCAGTCCAAAGACAGCTTTAACAGAGGAGGCAGTAATGTTTCTTGCCACCTTGATCGCGTTATTGTAGAGGATTCCAGAATGTTCAGAATCTATCAGTATGTGTGTTTTGTCTGGATCGAACCCCAAACTGAGGATATCTATTATGTTACTGTGCGTGAATTCTTTCAGATCCCGGTCTCCTATCTCTCTGAAAAGATATTTTTCATCGTCGGTAATCTGGATAATAAGTTCAGCGTTGAATTTTTCCTGCAACCATTTCGTGAACATGAATGGCAGTATGTGCCCCAGATGCATCTCGCCGGATGGGCCCCTCCCGGTGTAAAGATAGAACGGTTTTCCATTGCTGTAATCGTCAAGAGCAAGGTCAAGATCCCTGTGAGCATAAAATATTCCGTTCAGCAGGAAAGGATGAAGATCACCAGTTATTTTCTTTATTCGCTTAAGAAGGCGCTCATCGATTATCTTTGCACCGAATTCATTCGCTATTTTATCGTAATCTTTATCCTGAACGCTTCCCGACACGCTCCATGGGGTTATCCTGAGGTCCTCAGCCACTATTTTTCACCATTTTTCTCTATGTACTCCGCATAAAGAGATCCTTTTCAATAAGGTTTTGCATCCTGTGCAGTTCTTCCGGCCTGAAAATACCATACTCAGTGATGAATGCTGTTACGTACTCATGTGGAGTCACGTCAAATGCCGGATTCTTTGCCGCGCTTCCTTTCGGGCCGATATTTTTTCCATTGATAGTCAGGACCTCGTCCTCGGATCTTTCCTCAATCGGGATTTCATCTCCTGTTTTTATCGAGAAATCGAATGTGCTTCCGGGGGCTGCAACATAAAACGGTACGTTATTGGCTTTTGCAACTACAGCTTTTTCGTAAGTCCCTATCTTGTTCGCAAAATCTCCGTTTGAAGCGATTCTGTCAGCGCCAACTATGGCGAGATCGACTTCTCCCCTCTTCATGTAAAAACCAGCTGCATTGTCCGATATTATCGCATGATCAATACCCTCCTGGAGGAGCTCCCACGCTGTCAGCCTTGCTCCCTGAAGCCTCGGCCTCGTTTCATCCACAAAAACAAAGATACTCTTCCCTTCGTCGTGAGCCACCCTCATTGGTGCAAGAGCCGTTCCCCAGTCCACAACAGCAAGAGCGCCGGCGTTACAGTGTGTAAGTATCTTGGAACCATCAGAAATCAGCTGGTTTCCATATTCACCTATCTTTTTACATCTTCCGCTGATCTCATTGGCATAACGCGTTGCGGCGCTCAATTCGAAATTATTGGATCTCATATATTCGATGGCCTTGAAAAGATCATAGGCTGTTGGCCTGGTTCCGCCAATTTTCTTAACGGCCTTCTCCATGTCTTCTCCCTTGATCTTGGCCATGGCCAGGCCGTAAGCCGCAGTGATCCCTATGGCTGGAGCACCTCTTACCGCCATGTCCCTGATTATCGTTGCAACCTCGTCACTGTCCTTGGCGTTAATAATCTCAAGTTCCTCAGGAAGTTTTCTCTGGTCAATCAGCCGTACATCATTATTCTCAAACCATACGGCCTTGAATCTTCTGTCATTTCCGTCGACGTTTATTTTCATAAAACACCTATCCGTGAAGGCAATAAATTTATTCCGTTTTTTTCTTATTTATATTAATGATTAAATTTTTTACTCGTTTTCCTTGCACTTTTAGTTTTCATGACAGGCTTTGCACTAATTTTCTTCTTGAATGTATAATATTGTAACGGGTGTTTCAGCCATTCTTTGTTGCATATCGGATCATTGTCCTTGTAACACAGGTGATTGGATAGAAGGACAGAGCATTTTGGCGGTGAATACTCCGTACTTGATATCTGACCGGTAATGTGGTTGATTTGATACGTTGTCAGCCTTTCGTTGAAGTCTGGGGCGGTTTTGAACAGTTCAACCATGGAAGGATTATCCATCCCAATCTTGTGCAAAAAGCTGACGAGAGTAAAACGTGCAAGATGGGGGAGATTTATTCCCTCACGCATCTCGCTAATATACTCTTTTATGCACGGAGGGAACATTGAAAAATCAACTGATCCGAGATCAACGTTCACCTTTATTCCCGAGGACTTCAACTTGTTTATTATTTCGTCTACTTCCTCATAAATGGGAGCAAGAACTTCGGCTGTCGCGTCCGGATCTATGGAATCGTACGCACTGAAAGCATGTTTTACAAAAGCCTCTCTAATTACCTTGGCAACTAGAGGTCTGCGGCATATGACAAGCCCACGATCAAGGTTCTGATATATCAACCGGTGGTTATAGCCGCTGAGTCTTGCAACGTTGGAAATGAGCTGCCCCACAGGAATAAGAAAATGCCCATCTTCCAGGTCGTAATCAACAGTCAGGGAAAATACCCTGGAAACGAACTCTACATCCTCATCAGAAACCTTCCCTGAATTTACATACCGTTCAATAAAATCTCTCACGAAATTTATTGTTCTGGAGGTCAGTATACTCTCATTTATGTATTTCAAAATCCACAAAGAAAGTGGCAGACACGAGAGATCATCCGGGTCCCTTATTCCGTGGTCCTCATCATCTGTGAGGGACCCCAATATAAGCCTATAGGCATTTTTACGTATGGTGTACATCCGCTCATCGTTTGATCCAAGCAGAAGCGTTATGCTTTCTTTATTTGTGTCAAATATTGACTGATCGATCATTGCGCCTTCTTCATAATTCGATAAGATCTCTTGGAGCAGTGCTTATTATCTCACAGCCATCCTTCTTGACAATGACATCATCCTCTATCCTCACACCGCCAAAATCAGGGATATATATTCCCGGTTCGACAGTGACAACCATATTTTCCTTTATTGGAATATCGAAATTTGGTGAGAATGCCGGATGGTCATGAACATCCATGCCAACGCCATGCCCAAGGGAATGAATGAATCTCCCCTTGTACTTGGATCCATCTATGACGTTTCTGGCTGCAAGATCGACATCTTTCCCATTCACATTTTCTCTTATCTTTGAAAAGCCTGCTTTCTGGGCAGCAAGAACCGTATCGTATACCTCCTTTTGTTCTTCTGAGGCCTTGCCGAAAACCATTGTTCTGGTAACGTCCGAGCAGTATCTCTTGTATATTGCGCCGTAGTCGATAAGAACAAAGTCTCCTCTCTTTAACTTTGCATCTCCTGGAGTGTAATGAGGCATGGAAGCATTTTTGCCAAATGCAACAATTGTGCTGAATGAAGGTTCGCTCGCTCCCAGGCGCATCATTTGGTAGACCATCTCCGAGGCGAGTTCTGTTTCCGTCATGCCTTCTCTTATCTTGGGAATCACGTTCTGAATTGCTTCACTGGCAATCTTTGCTGCTTCCCTGATTCTGTTTAGTTCCTCTGGATCTTTCAGGCGCCTCGACTCTTCTATAGAACTTGAAATATTTACAAATTCCTTATCGGGCACAATACGCAGAAGATCCCTGTACTGCTCCAGTGTCAGGGAGGTATAATTTAGGCCGATTGTGTTAAGCCCCTTAAGGTTCTCTATGATCTGTTTTTTCAGATCTGCCATCCCTTTAGTTACGATAACGTCCATGCCTGTTCTCCTTGCGATTTCTTCCTCAAGCTGGCTCGTAAGGATCTTTACGTTATCAGGTTTCACTATGAGGGCAGAAGATTCAAATATTCCGCCATCAGGGTCAGTTATATAGAAAAAAGTTTTGTCAACGGAATTTTCATCACCCTGCATAATAAGGAGGGCGTCCACGTCTTTTGCATACTCGAATATTTTCTTTAGCCTCTGCTCAAGAAGTTTGTGTTCCATGCTATGACTATTGCTTACCTCAATTTAACATTTCCGAGCTCGAATAGTATCCTGGATTGTTGAAAGAGAAAAAGCCAATCATAGCGCATCTGTTGGAAGATTGGAATTGTACAACGATTGGATCTTGAATAAATATTTGGAACAGAAAGCGACACACAGAAACGATATCATCGACTCAATACTTCTGATCTTTGGAACGCAATAAAGATATATCCTACAATTCAATGCTAACGGGTTGTTAATAACCGAAACGTTTCACAGCATACAGGGAGAAGGGATTATGATAGGTGTCCCGATGTTCTTTGTACGCACAAACGGATGTAACTTGAGATGCAGGTGGTGTGATTCCACGTATACATTTTCAGGTGGTAAAGAAGCCGACATGAAAACTCTTCTTAACCTGGTTTCCCAGGCACCAGAAAAATGGATCTGTTTCACGGGTGGTGAACCATTGGTACAGCGAGACGCCCCAACTTTTGTGCGTGGTGTAATCGACCGTGGAAAGAACCTTCTCCTAGAGACAAGCGGATCCCTGAGCATACTTCCATATACCTTTTCGAGGAGCGTCGTGATCGACATGGACATAAAGACACCATCATCTGGAGAAGAAAGACGATTATTTACAAATAATCTCAGTTATCTTAGAGACACCGATTATGCCAAGTTTGTCATAGCAGATGATACGGATTTTGAATTCGCTAGAAAATTCATAAGTGCGCATAATCTTCCATGCGAAAAAATTCTCCAACCTGCCTGGGGAACCGATATGAAATGGCTGGTCGAGAAAGTTCTTGACTTAAAAATGGATGTCCGTGTACTTCCGCAACTGCACAAGCTCCTGTGGGGGGAGAAAAGAGGGGTCTAAGTCAGGGTGATTTGACCTGACAGCAAGAAAATAACCAGTAGCTCTCCATAATTTTCCTTGCTGTTTGCCCCTTTATTCGCATGGCCAAGGTCGTCATGATTACTCATTGTTAACGATAGTGCATGGTCCGTCTCCGCAGAATTCATTGTCAAACCTTGATTTTAATAATTCTTATACATAATCAGCAATATTTCCATTACCTGAGAACTGCCGTCTAACCGTCTCAGAAAACAAAGATTAAAACCGTATCTTTAATCATCATACATGGCTTCGGAGTTGGTTTTTTCTGGTAATTTTTTCGTTGATGGGCGCTTCAGAGAACTCGAAATTGGTGTTTCTGACGGTATAATAGATAGTATTGGAAAGAACCTGCAAGGTGAAAGGAGAATCCGTATTGAAGGTCCGATATTGCCAGCTGGAACTGATATTCACGTTCATTTTCGCGACCCTGGCGAAACAGAAAAAGAAGACTTTAGAACTGGAACAACTGCTGCATTATTCGGAGGCAACACGACGGTTTTTGACATGCCCAATAACCGTATACCTATAACCGACCGCGTAAGTTTCGAGGATAAGTTCTCCCAGGTTAGATCCAAGGCTTTCTGCGACTTTGGCCTTTACTCGATGTTCGTCGGAAATAATGCGGAATTGATAGATCCGAGGAGCAGCGGGATAAAGATTTATCTGGGAGGAAGCACGAACACTGTTGGGCTCTCAAAGATCGATGATAAGCAGATTGAGAAATTGGATTCTTACAACAAGCCAGTGATCTTTCATGCGGAAAGTCAGGAATGCCTTGATCGGTACCGACCTAGTTATGTCGGAACTCTGCGGGAACACAACCTTGCAAGACCTGAAGAATGTGAAAATTTGGCGATAGAATATATAAACAAGTTCAAGGTAAAGAAAAAAATAGCCGCACACCTTAGCTCTACGAAGTCTGTCTCCATCGCTGCCTCTTCTGTTATGAAAGAGGTGACTCCTCACCATATATTCCTGAACGACGAATTGTCACTCGGTTCGTGGGGTAAGGTTAACCCGCCACTCAGATCCCGCAGTGTGATGAATGGGCTTTTCGAGCTTTATCTTGCCGGCAAATTTGACATAATCTCTTCAGATCATGCACCGCATACGCAGGCGGAAAAAGAAGAATTTAACCATGCAGCTTCTGGGATCATAGGGGTTGAGACAAGAATACCGATCTTGCTCGCTTTATTCAGCAAGAAAATTTTGGACATAAACACTCTTGTTCGCACCGCGATATTGAATCCTGCAAACGTGATGGATCTGAAGAAAGGGAAAATTGCTGTAGGATATTATGCAGATTTCCTGAACTTCGATCTAGGCGAAACCAGACGTATTGACGAAAGTCGATTGCACTCAAAAACTAAGACTTCTCCATTCAACGATTTTGAGGCAATCTTTCCCAAGAATGTTATAATGCGTGGTCAGCTTTTAATTGAAGACCACGAATTGATAGAGGATCACATCGGTTTGAATGTCAAGGATTTAAAAACTGTCAATCCGTGAAAGTATGTCCGCAATACTATCTCCATGATCCTTTGCGGATATATAGTCCGCCAGAGATTTTAACTCTTGTTTGGCATTTTTCGGCACTGCTTTTTTAACTGGTAAAGAAAACATAGGCATATCGTTGAGAGAATCCCCACAAGCCAGTATATTATCTGGAGACATGGAGAACTTTTCAATCAATTTCCTGATAGCATATCCCTTGTTCTGTCCTTTATTTAGAATGTGCCATGAAAAGCTGCTGTCGGTGAGCTCAACATTATAATCCTTTGACAATTCATATATTTCCTCTACCTTTTCCTCTTTTGGGAAATAACCAACAGAACAGTATCTCCAGGTATTGGTAAGGATGCCTTCACAGAGGTTCAGTTCAAGGAGCTTCCTGTAGAATCGCTTTGGCTCATCCATCGTGAAGAATGGTGTAATGTCGGTATTAAATTCCACTCCGCCATTTTCAGCAAACACCGGACCGTTAATGCCTAGAAATATTTTCAACGCATACATCACCGGAATCACGTTGCCGCTGATCAGAGAAACGACAACACCATTTTGCTCAGCCGTTCTTATAGCTTCTATGGCTTTGGTAGATATCAGCCTGTTCTGATCAGTTATTGTGCCATCAACATCCAGGATCACAAGCTTGATCATGATCTTTCATAATAGCCCTAAATTTATTAACCATTTGCAGGGCAGATAGTCCCAAATGTTGGCAGTGGATACATGCGACTGGTATTCATTCGTAACACCCCTCGCTCTTTGAGACAAGATCCCTTCTCGGTTCATTGTTTTTCGGCTGGACATAGGCAGTTCCTTAAGTTTCCTATTTCGCCTGCGAACAGATTTCACTCAGATTGGCGTCGAACAATAGATTTATAGAATTATACTTACTATAATCCTGAATTTTTAGCGTAAAGGTCGATTAACAAGCATGTTGTGTACGCCTTCCAAAATTGAAATCAAGCACACCATGACTTTTTGTGCTTAAATCGGATGGCGTAATTCAATTAGATATGCGAAAGAACAGGAATATCGATAAAGTCGCGTTAAACAGGATAGCCGTTCTTAATGGGCTAATGGAAAAGAGAAAGCTTAATGATCCACTCCTGGCCAGGAGATACAATATAATTGCAGAATCCATAGGCAGGCGAATAGATGTAACGCTGCCAAAGTTTGTCAAAAGATCCTATTGCAAAAGATGTAAAATGCCTTATACTGTTGATGATAAAATCAGGCTGAAAAACGGGATTCTCACCGTAACATGCTCAAAATGTGGCGATATAAGAAGAATACCTTATAGGGAGAAGTAGGAAGTATCACTCCTGTTGACTTAATCCAGCATGGTCTCTATCTGAAACATTACTCTGAATCCTTCAAGGGTGGCTTGAATCTTGTCGGCGAACCATATGGAATCTTCAATAGTAGCGCTGTTGCCCCATTCATATATCAGATCCTGCTCGCCCATCACAGGCTTAAATCCAAGAGATCTCAGCCTATTTATAACCTCACTGGGTTTCGCACCCTCACTGGAAAACGTCACTTTAAGATAAGTTTTCATCGGTTTTCGACCATGCATTTTACGTTAATATATAGTTTTTTGGTCACTGACCCAATTACACGAAAAAACTAATCAGTCGAGCCTGAGGATGCAGCTTCTTCAATTACAACTGTAAGGTTATCAACGTTCTTCACCATCACGTCAGTTCCTGTGGATATTTTGTGACCATCAGCAGACATGGCTCTCCATATCTGTTTATTGTTTAGTTTCACTTCCATTAGATCGTCCGTGGATCTTACCACTACGCCTCTCATTCCAATTAATGTTTCTTTTCCTGTAACTGGATGCCTACCAAATGGGTACCTTAGAAGTAACCGAGTTATCCACGCTCCAACTAGGAACCCAATAATTATTAATAGTATACTATACACTGTAACTTCTGTTCCTTTCAGTACAATGTAAACTGAAAATATGTGTGAAATATTGGCATACATATATCCCAGTAAGGAAAATATTGTTAATAAAAATAACCGTGTACAGTTAAAGCTTTCGGAAAAAGGGTTCCATCCAAAGATATCAAAATCAATTTCTTATTTTATGCAGTTTTGGAATAATCTGTAAATGAGTAACTAATTCCAAGGATCGATTCTATTTCAAATTGGCAAAATAATAGCTGATTCAATTAATTTCTCTTTGAAAGTTTAGAAGGCCACCAGTTATATTTTTCAAGATAGAGCATGATAGCGGGGACAAAAAATGGCCAGCTTACAAATGTGTCCACAAGAACTCCAAGAGCGAGCCCGATCCCCATTTCAGTAATTATGCCAACATCACTGAATACGAGCGATCCAAAGGTAACAAAGAGAAGAATTCCAAGGGTAGTTATTACACCTCCGTTCTCTGTTATACTTGTTCTTATACCCTCAGTATCACTTCTTCCTTTTATTACCTCTTCCCTTACTCGCGCAACCATGAAAATATCGTAATCTAATCCAACTGCCAATAAAGTCACAACAGTAAACAAGGGGAGAAATATTATTATAGGGTAGGAGAGGGCAAAAATGTCTATCGCATATGCTATAACGAGCGAGATAACAACGGAGGCAAGCACCATGAGTATCAAACGTATCGGTGTAAAAACAGAACCAAGCTGGAGTAGTAGAATAGCGAATATAGCTATGCACAGTATCGGGACCATCTTGTCAAAACTGCTGGAGGTATAACTGAATGCATCGTTCAGGCCTTGGGTAAGCCCTCCGATATCTGTTGATACAACATTGCCACCTGCACTGTTTATTACACCTGGTAGAGAAGAAACAACTGATGACGATGAGCTCAGCCAGGCCAAATTACTGAGCTGAAAGTCCAGCATTATGTATCTAGAATCAGTGCCTACAAAAGTAAGAGATTGATTAAGGTAATCGTCCACGTATCTGCTCGGAATGCCCGAATAATTATAAGGGACATAAGTCCCGAATGGCATAGTGGGCCCGAAAACTTCACTAATGCCCTTAGTTTCGATTATCTTATTTTCAATTGCAGTTACCTGGTTTATTTCCGTCGTATTGAATCCAGTTTCTTTGCTGTAAACTGGTGAAGGAAATTCTATCACTATAAATCCTCTATCAAAAAAATCCCCATTAAAACTGCTGTTTACAGCATCAATAGCCTGGACACCGCTACTGCTTGGGATCAAGGAAAAAACATTCATGTTCGTTGGGGTTGTAAAATAGAAATACCCACCAACCAAAGAAAGGATGAGGAATACAACAACAATTTTTCCTTTGTTCTTAACTACAGTGTGAGCGATGCCAGCCATAACATTTCTTTCTGTTTTAGTGCTGTCCTCCTTTCTGATGCCAAAGACTCTCTTTTGAAAGTGGCTTATTATAGCAATAAGCAAGGTGTTAGCAACAAGTATTGCAACGACAACGCCTATTGCATTTGTGATCCCGGCATCACTCATTATCGGTACATGAGAGAGATACAACACTACGTAAGAAATAGCAACTGTAAATCCTGAGGTAAATACAGCATGTCCTGCCCACTTTCCGGTCTCAGAAACGGGATCAGGATTTCCATGTCGCATTTCTCTCCTATACCTTGCCATTATGTATACGCTGTAATCACTCGAAAGTCCCAGAAGCAGGATAAGAAGCAACGTAGGAGTAACGAATGATACCGTTGCATGCAGCACGTATTTGTAAAGCAGACCATTTATCGCCAAAGAAATAGCAGCTGAAAATCCAAAGACAGTCAGAGGTAAAAACGCAGCGGTCACAGATCTGAAGAATATTCCAACAACAACTATCGATAGCGCTATTCCAATGATCAGAGCCCTTTCCATCCCGCCTAGTGTTTCTGATCCTATCTGGTTATCCAACGCAGCTGCACCGGCAACGTACACTTTAACATTAGAAGGATCAAGGTAACTTAAGAAAATTGAATGGACCTTGCTAATCTGGCTGACGCTTAGATTCACACTTACATCTAACAAGAATATAACTGTACTGTTATCAGTGCCGATAAACTGGTTATACACGTTTCTTGCTGGTAAGATAGGGTAGTTTGAGAAACTATCATTCAATAATATTCTCGAAGTTACAAGACCAATATTCTTGGTGTTATTTAGGTCTTTTATGAACGTTTGAAGGCCGCTGTTACTTCCAGTTGAAACAAACGGGCTTCTATAAAAATAGGAATTAACGCCATGAGCTACCAAAAGCGCGGTTAAATTTTGGAAAAAGTGCGGGTTAAATGAAGTAAGATTCAGTACATTTCCTATGAACGAACTTACTGAAATATTCAAATCATTTACGATGAACTTTGTCGCTTTGCTTGGTAATGCTTGTTTAATTATCGGTATTGAAACCTCCTTGACGAGTGATGGGAGATGTTTAGCGTTTTCAGCGCTTAAATAATTGCCGAAATTTATAGCACTTACCACAGAAGTGAAGAAGTATTGGAGATTTTGATTCTTTGAAATAAGCTTTGAAAAATTAGATGACTGATTCCTTACAGTATAATTGATCGCATTGCTAATGTTTGTTATGTTTACACTTGTGGTATTTAGCTCCTGAGCAAAAGATAATGTAAAATTTTTAGTCAATGGCGTGGTCGAATTAGCCAGCATTTTATTGAATGCATCATTTCTATTATAAGACGTAGAATTATAAGTATCTAAATAAATGGCTGGGAGACCAAATTCAACTCCTATTGTCATATTTACCGTGGCATTCATCTGAGAAACAGACTGGATCAAAGGATAAGTTCCATTGACAAGGCCAAGACCTAATTTGGCCCCTCCAATAAGGCTAGAATTTTCTATCGATACTATTGAAGTAAAGTTAGATTTAATCCCTTGCCCTTGCAAATAGCTAACTACTCCCGCTTCAGCTTTGTTGAAATTCCCCATAGTTCCGTTAGAGGTTACAGATGTACCCGTTGTAACGATCGCCATTGCGGATGAATTAGTAGAATTTGACGGAAAATACTCCGATTGTAGGTTGTTCGCCCTAGTAGCCATAGAATTCGGAGGAACGACACTCGAGGCAAGGTTATATGAGGTCTGGCTAAATAGTAATGATGCAAAAGGGAGGAGAACAAAGAGTAGTATTAACCAAATAATTAAAACTTTGATAGAATGCTTTGAGGATATCCTAGCAAGCTTCTGAAAGGAATTCTCAAACATTAAAACGGAAATGACAATCTCTGTTATTAAACATTCTAATATATAGACAAATTTATACTATATATTCCTGAAATCGTCATTTCGCGACGATGCCTTTTCAAAAAGAATGCCTGAATTTTTAGCAATTTATTTATTCGAGGCGGTATTCAATTAAATGCATGCTATTTAGAACAGATTTTGAGGACTATGACTTGTATTCTTATTTTTATGGTCTTGTTTCTCAGATCCCGAGAGGAAAAGTTTCTACGTATGGTTCTCTAGCAAAAGCACTAGGAGATCCTGTTTCTGCAAGAGCGTGTGGATACATGCTATCCATAAACGAAAATCCAGACACTATCCCCTGTTATCGTGTCGTAAAATCCACAGGCGAGGTCTGGAAATACACTCACCCACTCGGTACAGAAGAGAAAATTAGAAGATTAAATGCTGATGGTATATCTATTAAAAATGGAGCGATTGATAACTTCAAAGATTACTTCTTTGGTCATTTCAACACTATCTATCCGCTAAAAAAAATGCAAGAGGAACAAAATCTATTATCGAATTACGTAGTTCTCGAAGACGATTTCAACTTCGATCTTATTGGCGCAATAGATGTCTCGTATGATGATTTTAATGGGTATGCGGCATTCGTGTCTCAGGACGGGGACGATATAGACATAGCAACTATCGTCCTTCCAGTAAGATTTCCATATATTCCGAGTTATCTAGCATATCGGGAATTCAGATTTATCTCTAAATTATGCAAAGGATACAAAGGGACGCTTTTGGTAGACGCGAGTGGTTATCTCCATCCGAGAAAAATAGGCCTTGCTAGTTTTGCAGGCCTAATTCTTGATGTACCTACAATAGGTGTATCAAAATCTATACTGACCGGGAAAGTTAGTGGGAATTGGATTATGAACGAAAACAATAGAGCTGGTTATATCATCAACAAAAAAACCATTGTTAGTGCAGGGCATAGGATCAGTCTTGATTCTTCGATCAAACTGGTCAGAAAGATCGGGTCAGATAAGTATCCAGAGATTCTGAAGATCGCACACAATAAGACTGTTGAACTCCGACGTTCATTTTCGGATGCCCTCGCACAGACGAATCTATAAGATGCCGTTTCCAAATAATGTGCACTTTAGAAATGTCCGATGTTACTTTGTTTCCTGATCATAACGTATTTCTCTGATCGATTTTGACTCAAAAGTAATATGTAAGCAAAAAACATTCCCAGTATGAAGCGGAGGTTGTCGAGCTAGGTTAAAGGCGATGGATTCAGGGTCCATTCCCGTAGGGGTCCGCCGGTTCGAATCCGGCCCTCCGCATAAATATATTTTTACGAAGAGTTCAGAGAAAACAATTCTCCAGTTCATATTGCTGTAGATAAAAATGCTTGTTTCACTCGGTTTTGGTAACGTTTCTAAAAAAACGTTCGGGCCTAGTTTCCCAATATTATCATGTAAGGTCATTGATAGTTTTACACTTTGCTTAAGATGTTAATACTAGTCTGGATTTATTGGCGCGTACAAAAATATCAGTGGGTCTGTCCGGATTTGGACCGGAGTTTCCAACTCCCGAAGCTGGAAGGATACCAGGCTACCCCACAGACCCTTCTGAAAGGTAAATTGATAGGACTTATAATTAAGTTGGTCTGATCGTATATTCTGCATTTGCCGAACTCAAAGCACTGTGATTTCGAAACCTTTTAAATATATTAACACATAAACCATTACAATTATAATGGAGGATTTGCGTCATCTCCATGTCTCTGAATCGGGTGCAATTAAATGGAAAAAACCAGCATAACGTCAATAGATAGATGGGCAAGAAAAGTTTCGGAACTTGCCAATCCTGATCGTGTGTATGTTTGTGATGGCAGTGAGAAGGAATACAAGTCCGTTCTGGATCAGATGCTGCGGGAGAAAGAGATTATAGCATTAAACAGAGAAAGATACCCTGATTGCTATCTATATAGGAGCAATCCAATGGATGTGGCTAGAACAGAAAAGTCCACATACATATGCTCTGAAGATCCCGAAGATGTCGGTCCACTAAACAACTACATGTCTGTCGATCAGGCTGACGAAATATGCAATAAGCTAATTAGAGGGAGCATGAAAGGAAAAACAATGTATGTTGTTCCCTATGTTATGGGCCCATTATCATCTGAGTTCTCGCAGATCGGTGTTGAGATAACAGACAGTCCTTACGTGGTAGCGAACATGAAGATAATGACCAGAATGGGCACTTCTAAGGTCGAAGGTTATTCTTATATGGAAGATTGGATTAAAGGCATCCATGTTTCTGGAAACCTAGACCCAAAAAACAGATATATTTTGCATTTTCCTTGGAAACGCACTGATCTCGATGCCCACATTGTAAGTATAAATTCTGCGTACGGTGGCAACGCTTTGTTGAGCAAGAAATGCCATGCCCTCAGGATTGCCAGCGTAAGGGCAAAGGAGAAGGGCTGGATGGCAGAGCATATGCTACTGCTTGAAGTTGAAACGCCCAGTAAGAAGAAGTATTATTTTTCTGCAGCTTTTCCCAGTGCAAGTGGCAAGACAAATCTTGCTATGATAAAACCACCTAAGAGGTATTCTGATCTTGGCTGGAAAACGAGACTTATAGGCGATGATATCGCTTGGATCCGTCCAGGTAAGGATGGAAGATTGTATGCTATCAACCCTGAGAACGGATTCTTTGGGGTTGTCCCAGGAACCAGTTATAAAACCAATCCAAATGCAATGGAAACCGTGCGCAGGAATACGATTTTTACTAACGTGGCACTGACAGAAACTGGTGATCCCTGGTGGGAAGGCCTTCCTGTTCCGAACAGCAAAGTCTTTGATTGGCAGGGCGAACCTATGGATCCACGATCAGGTAAAATCGCAGCACATCCAAATTCTCGCTTTACTTCTCCCATTGAACAGTACCCTGATGTATCAGATCAATTTAATAGTCCCACTGGTGTTCCATTGGATGGCATCATATTCGGAGGACGCAGAGAAACAACTATCCCCCTTGTGTTTGAATCATTTGACTGGAATCATGGGGTATTCCTAGGGGCTAGTATGGGGGTCGAACAGACCGCAGCCGCTGAAGGGAAAGTTGGCGTTATTCGCAGGGATCCAATGGCCATGCGGCCATTCATAGGGTATAATGTTTCAGCATATTTTGATCACTGGCTTTCTTTTGAGGGCAAGGGTCTGCGACTTCCAAAGATATTCTATGTGAACTGGTTCAGGAAGAATAAGGAAGGGAAATACATCTGGCCGGGATTCGGAGAAAATCTTAGAGTAATAGAATGGATGATCAAAAGAGTAGAGAACATGGTACCTGCGAGGGAAACAGAGGTTGGCTACATGCCTGATCCGGAAGACATAGAATCAGAATCACTTTCCGTATCTGAAGAGGACATGAAACTTCTTCTCTATATCGATCGGTCTGAGTGGAAAAAGGAAATATCCGATATTGGCAGCTTCCTTGACAGTCTCGGAAAAGAATTACCACAGAAGATAAGGGAAGAGTACGGAAAGCTTTCCAGCAGATTTATTGATTAATCCTATTTTGGCTATTTATTCCGTATGAGCAAAAAAATAGAATAGCATGAAGACATAATACCGCATGAACAATGATTTTGCATTCGGGTGGCCTGGAGTTGAGCCGAAGTGGACTTCCAGCACAAAAGATGGGATAGGTACCTCAGCTTCTCCAAATAGCCGTCTCTGGTTTACGGTCTCGCATGGTATAATAAATGAGGTTTACTATCCAAAGATTGATACAGCTGATATCAGAGATGCTCAGTTCCTGGTGACAGCCGATAAATTTTTCTCAGAGGAAAAAAGGGAAACGGAACATTCCATAATCCGGCTGAGAAGCGGTGTCCCGGCTTTCGAATTGAAAAATACAGAAAAGAAAGGGAAGTATATCATAGACAAGGTGATATTTTCAGATCCTGAAACTGATGTGCTCATTCAGAATGTTAAATTCAAGTGGTTGGGGGACAGCAAAGACAATCCAAAAATTTATTCATTGATTTCTCCGCACATAAATAATGGTGGTTGGGGAAACAACGCCTGGGTAGGGGACTATAAAGGCGTATCTATGCTCTTTGCATCAAGGGACGGTATATCGCTTGCCGTTTGCTCAGACTTGCCATTCGGTGGAATGAACGTCGGATTCGTTGGTTTCTCGGACAGCTGGCAAGATCTCTCGCGGAACTACAAGATGACCTACAACTTTAAGCACGCCAACAACGGAAATGTTGCAATATGCGGTGAAATAGATATAAGCAAAAGCAAGAACTTCTCGCTGTATATCGGCTTTGGTGAGAGTCCAGAAGAGGCTGCCCTGAAAGTTCGCTCCTCCATGTCAAAAAGTAATGCGGATACATTCAGTCTGTATGTTTCCGGATGGGAGGCACTTCGTGCCAGGTACAGGCACATAAATGAAATGTCCAGCAATTGTTCACTTGCAACTATAAGTGAGAATGTTTTAAAGGTGCATCAGGCAAAAGGGCAATTCCCTGGTGCTCTCATAGCATCTCTTTCGATCCCATGGGGAAATTCAAAGAGTGATGATGACCTCGGGGGGTACCATCTCGTATGGCCACGGGATATGGTCGAGGCGGCACAGGCTGAACTAGCTGTAGGTGACTACGAAGGTGCAATGTCTGCACTTAACTACCTTATGTCTACTCAGGAAATGGAAGGAAACTGGCCCCAGAACATGTGGCTTGACGGAAAACCTTACTGGGCAGGCATTCAACTAGATGAGACCGCCTTTCCCATATTGCTTGCAGGTAAGATGGTATCGATGGATCTCGTAGACCATTCATCTGTTTGGAATATGGTAAAGAAGGCGGCCGGATTTTTGGTAAGGAATGGTCCAGTAACTCAGGAGGACAGATGGGAGGAAGATTCTGGCTTTTCTGTTTTCACTCTATCTGTGGTGATTTCCTCTCTTCTGGTGGCATCGGATCTAGCAGACTTAAACCATGATGCGGAACTTAGTAAATTTTTCATGGATATTGCTGATTTCTACAATTCAAAGATTGAGGAATGGACTTATGTTAGCAACACGGAAATTTCTCGCGAGCTAGGTATAGACGGGTACTATGTGCGCATTGCTCCCCCGGACCAGGGGCGCGTTTTTGCTTCTTCACCAATGAAAGGATACGTTCCGATCCGGAATCGGCCCCTTGAGTATAGCAGAGAGCGTGCCGAAAATCTTGTGAGCACAGGAACCCTCTCACTTGTGCGCTTCGGGTTAAGATCGCCTAAAGACAGGAGAATACTGGATACGGTGAAGGTTATAGATGCGTTCCTTAGAACAGAGACGAAGACGGGCACGATATGGCACCGATATAACAAGGATGGTTACGGCGAGCACGAAAATGGTGATCCTTTCGATGGAACAGGTATTGGGCGAGGCTGGCCACTTCTTGCAGGCGAAAGAGCACACTTCGAGATAGCAAGAGGGAACATTGAAGAAGCCAGAAGGATCCAAAAAATTATCGAGCATCAGACAAGCCCTGGAGGAATGATACCTGAACAGGTGTGGGATTCTGGGGATATTCCTGAAAAGGGGTTATTCAACGGTAAGCCCTCAGGTTCCGCGATGCCACTTGTATGGGCTCATGCTGAATACCTGAAGCTGTGCAGATCCCTCCTTGACGGAGAGGTTTTTGATATGCCTCCGCAGGGGAAGAAGAGGTATATAGAGAACCAAACTGAGACAGCATTATTTATCTGGAGTTTTAATAACAAACTTTCCTGGATGGCCGTCGGAAAAAAGCTTAGGATCCTAACTTTAAGCCAAGCTAAGATCCATTACAGCTATGACGGATGGAAATCGGTATCTGACGCGGAAACGAAACCAGTGGATGTAGGTGCCTTCTACGTAGATCTTGGCACTGATAAACTTCCCTCAGGTTCAGAGGTGACCTTTACCTTTTACTGGAGCAGTTCAGGGAATTGGGAAAATAAGAATTTTACAGTAAAAGTGATATAAAACGATCTTAAAAATCACACCAAATTTTTCAATGAGAGAATTAACAAAGGAAAAAGATATAGAGTGTTATGCGTTTAATTGATCTTCACGAAGACATTGCCTATTCATCCCAAAGGGTCGATGTTGTTAACTCATCCGAACAATCAAACGTGGAGCTGCTCAGATCTCTGGGAGACGTGACAGTATTTTCCGTTTTATTTCCCCACGTTAGCACCATGAACGAGGTAAGTGATTTCCTCACAAAACAGTACGGAACATTTTCGACAGCGACTTTTCCCTCCCGGGAGGTCCTGTTAGAACAGATCAAGTTCTATCTCTATCTTGAGAGAAGGCACAATGTGAGAATAGTACGAAAATTTAGTGATGTCCTTTCTGGCGGTGTCACCTTATTATTAGCAATAGAGGGAACAGATTCACTTACCGACCCCATGGACTTATACGTTCTGAAGGAGCTGAATGTTAAGTCGATAGGGCTGACATGGAACTATGATACGAAATTCGCAGCATCCTGTATGTCTAAAAAGGACTTTGGACTCACAGGCAGTGGCGTGTCGGCAGTGGAAATATGCAACGAACTCGGGCTTGTCGTTGATCTCGCCCACGCAAGCAGAAAAACGGTTCTGGATACCTGCAACATAAGCAGGAAACCCGTGATTGTATCTCATGCGAATGCATCTAAAGTGCGTAATCACGTAAGAAATCTTGATGACGAGGAACTTGAAGCAGTTTGCAAGACTGGTGGAACTATCGGATTGACGGCGATAAATCCAACACTTTCTGATTCCCCTTCAATAGAGGATATAGCCAAAAATGCCGAATACATCGGAAGCAACTTTGGATGGGAACATGTTTCTGTCGGAACTGACTTTTTAGGCATATCGTCAACCCCTAAAGGTTTTGAAAATATTTTACAGGTTCGAGAACTTTCCGAACTCCTTGGTTCACACGCTGATGGTGTTCTCTGGAAAAATGCATTGAATGTTCTGGAAAAAATAATGTCGTAAGGTTAGTGTTGTTGCGGAACTAGCCTTGATTTGAATATTTCCCTTCAAGAGGCAGGCCAGAATCCGTCCATTCTTCCAACCCTCCCCTGTACGCGTATGCCTCTATTCCATGGTCACGCAGAATCCTTGCAGCAATTTCTGATGCCTCACATGAAGGGCCATGGCAATATGTTATAACTTTCCTCCCCGCAAGAATTTCCCAACCATTCCTTTCCAGCTCATCAAACGGAACAGATATCGCGCGCTTAATGTGAAAGTCCTCGTAAGACGACTTCCCAAGTATGTCAACAAGCGTGAAGCCCTTTTGGTCCGTTAATTCAATGACCTGTTCTTTTGTGACATCAAATGAATTTTTTTCCATAGCCGTTGAATTACTGAGGATATAAAAACATGACCAGATGCGTCAGAATGTAAATGGTCGAAGAATCAAGAACATCATGAATTTTCAGGAAATCTTTCTGTAAAGCGGAGGATCCTCTCTATTCCTTCCTTTATGGTTTCATCATCCGTTGCGAAAGAGAGTCTGAAATGGTTCTCCCCCTGCCCACCAAAAGCAGATCCAGGGGTAACTATCACATTCTCTTTTTCAAGGAGCAGGTTGCAGAATTTTTCGCTGTTGATGTCCAGGTCATATTCAGGAAACGCATAAAATGCCCCTTCAGGGTTACGTGATTTTAGGCCGGAATTCAATAACAGCTTCTGGACAAGATCTCTCCGGTGCAGAAATCTGTCTCTGAATTCTTTTGGGGACTTCCTGTCTTCGAGTGCAGCCAGGGCAGCATACTGTGATATCGAAGGGGCACAGGTAATTGTCTGCTGTTGTATCTTGTCAGAGGCTCTAATGATGTTTTCATTAGCTACCATGTATCCGATCCTCCAACCGGTCATCGCATGGCTCTTTGAGAACCCGTTAACTGTGACTGTTCTATCAAACATTTCTGGAATCGACGCAGGAGAAAACGGTTTTCCTTCAAAAATTATATCCTCATATATCTCGTCTGCAATCAGGATCATATTGTTCTCTATGATATAGTCCGAAACTTTTTTGAGAAGCTTTTCAGAGAGTACTTTCCCCGTTGGGTTTGAAGGGCTGCTATATATGAGTGCCTTCGTTTTCGGTGATGTCAACTTATTTAATTCATCGAAATCTATGTCATAATCCTCATTGCTCCGAACGGGCACAGGTTTGGCTCCGTAGAGCTTCATTATCTCCGGGTACGAAAGGTAGTAGGGCTCCGGTATAAGAACCTCATCGCCAGGGTTGAGGAGGGCCATGGCGGCAAGATTGATAGAAAACTTTGTGTTCGTCACCAGGACATTTTTGGATTCGGCTGGGACGTTGTTTATTCTGTTCATTTTATTGGCAATTGCACTCCTTAACTCCGGAATACCTGAAGACGGGGTATAGTGAGTTTTACCTGCGTTTGCAGCGTCGAAAGCTGCCTTAATTATTCCCTCAGGGGTCGTGAAGTCCGGTTCACCGATCCCGAAATTGTATACCTTTTTTCCAGCCTTCTTAAGTTCGTTAGCTTTGTTGCTCAAGGATACCGTCTTTGACGGAGAAATATTATCTAATCTTCTGGAAAGCATCGCACTTGAATAATAAATGGGCATATAGTTTTATCATAGCTTGACTTTAGGGTTTTGGAAGTTGCATGATCAATAGAGAGTTTTCCGGGTTTATTAAAAAACTTATGCCCAGTGTTCCAAAAAAGGTGGATCTCGATTCCCCCGTTTCAATGTGGCGCGAAATGGATAGACTGGGCGGGTTTCCGGAAAAAACAACAGTCGTTATATTCAGGACAACCGGATGCAGTTGGTACAATTTTTCATCGTGCTCAATGTGCGGATATTTTAACGATATTTCTCCAGATGTAGGTCTCGACAACCTCTATCACCAGATTGACCGTGTCGCTAGCGCTCTGGACACTGATGCCCTGAAAGTCTTCACTTCCGGAAGTTTTCTTGATCCTATGGAATTTCCGCTCAAGGCAAGAGAATATTTCTTCTCTTCGATAAAGGGCAAGGTCGAGAGACTCCTGGTGGAATCAAGAACAGAATACATCCGCAAACCGAACCTTGAGGATCTGCCAATGAACGATATGAAAGTGAGAGTGGCCATCGGTCTTGAGAGCGCCAATGATTCTATAATAACTAATTCTATAAATAAGGGAAGCTCCTTTTCCAAGTACGTTGCTGCCGCTGAGGTCCTGAAGGATCTGGGTGTTGAACTGAGAACATATCTGCTCTTCAAGCCTCCGTTTCTTTCAGAAAAGCAGGCAATAGAAGACATGCTTTATTCAATAAAGAAAGCACAGCCCTACTCAAAGGACGTGTCCGTGAATCCCATGAATATCCAGAGCAATACTTATGTTGAGTATCTCTGGAAGCGTGGTCTGTATAAACTCCCACGCCTGTGGAGTTTAGCAAAAATACTGATTGAATCAGAAAACAGTGGGGTTGACGTAGTGTCTTACCCAACCGGGGGCAACAAAGAGAGAGGAGTCCACAACGACAATCCGGATCCTCAGCTTTTGCAGCTTATTTATGAATCGTCGTTGAATCAAAACTTTGAGGATCTTAAGGACTACTATGTAAAGGCTGATCGGTCTATTTATGAACGAACAATTGAACTTGAAAGTCTGAATCTGCTACAAACTGACTATGATAAAATGATACGAAAGGACGGTTCATTTATTATAAATTAGTCTCAGATTCGAAATGGATTGTTCCCATGAGTCTCAGTTTTCATCGTAAAAGTATAGATCGGCTTTACCGTTTGCTTTTGGCCATTCATTCTCCTGCGAAACAGAAGCAGTTTGATCCGCCTTCATGTCCAGTTCCTTGGCACACGATCTTGCCCTGTCCAGGATCTCGTCCCATAGTTCCGAACTCTCATTCGATTTCAGCTCTTCGAGAACCAGATCTTTTCCTCCGAACTTCACAACTAAGCCAGTGAATTCATTTCCTGTCTTGAATTTCATCATGTTTACGTAGGCAGCTAACTGAATCTTGTGATAGTGTTCTATCTTGTCGGAGTACTGTGAGCTTTTCAGCTCAATGATCTCCCTTCTTTCCCAGTGAATAAGATCTATTGATCCCGCCAGGATTATTTCCCTGAATTTTAGGCGCTCCCAGTTGAACGGAATAGTATAATAGCAGCGGTATTCTGGTGAATAGCCAAGGGATTTTGCAAGGTTCTGCACATGGACGTGCAGAGCGGTTCCTTTGAACATATTGAGTGGATCCTTGAAAGTCTCTGTTTTTAGGCCTAATTTCCTCTCAATCTCATACTGAATACCGAAGGAGAGGCCGGAAACGCTGAGCCTATTGACAGGTGTAGATTTATTCCTATCGTTCTGGCCAGATATCATATCGTGAAACAACTTTCTTAGGTCCTCTTCGGCTGACATCGGGTAACGTATTAAACGTGTGAATAATACCTTTAACTATAACTAGGAGCTCAGAAGTGTTGAAATGAGGCTTACAGATCTTGGTGAGAGAAGGATAATAGACGACATCTACAGGGATTTCCATGTTACCCAACCGAAGGATGATTGTGCCATGATCGACTCCGGGGATTCCGTTTTGCTACTTTCTACAGATATCATACGTGAAAGCACACACATCCCTAAGGGTGCAAGGCCAGAACAGATAGGCAACTTTGTTGCAAACATAAACTTGAGTGACATTGCGGCGATGGCTGGAATTCCGACAGGCATGGTGCTCTCATACCTCGTGAATCCTGAGAGTGATGAATCTTTTCTTATAGACATAGTTCGCGGTGTTGACAAAACACTCAGGTCCGCTGGTGCTGAAATTCTTGGTGGAGACACGAAGGAAGGAAATGAACTCGTAATCTCAGGCACAGTACTTGGCCAGCAAGAAAAGAGGAAGGTCAGGAAACGGTCCGATCTGAAACCTGGGCACGTGATAGGTGTTACAAATGAACTCGGGAGATGCGCATCAGGCTACATTTTCTATAAAAATTCTTACAGGACCGATCTTGCAATAAACCTTATTCTTGGCATAAAAGCAAGAATTAAGGAAGCACAGATAATGAGCGAGTACGGAGCAAAATTTATGACTGATTTATCTGACGGTCTCTTCTCGAGTATTTCACAGATGAAGAACGACTACGGCATAGGATTTCGTATCGTTGAAAACGAATTGATCCCAAACAGGTATGTTAGGAAAGCAAGTGAACTCTCCGGGCTTTCCGAGACAGAAATCATGTGTGCATATGGAGGGGACTACGAGATCATGTTTTCGATAGAAAACAAGGACTTCAAGGATTTTTCGGAGGCCATGGAATCTGAAAAGATAAATGTGCATTTCATAGGAGATGCATGGAACGGCGACAATATAATAAATAATGACGACCAGTGGCTCCCTATTAAAGAGTACGGATATGAACATTTCAGGCCGAAACCGTTCTCGTAATGCTCATCCTAATTCGGTGCCTGTGCAATGTTCTCAATCTTACCCCCTTTGATCCCAGCCCTCAATTATTTTTGAACGAATTTCAATGTGTTTCTATTTGTGCGCGAAGTGAAGAACATCGTTAAAACCATATATCTCCTTGGGTTGACGAAAGATATATATGTCCGCTCACAGATATGAAGAAATTGACACATCTCGCGATTTAAAAGAGGTATCAAATGAGGTTCTGGCCTACTGGCGATCAAAAAGGATACCAGACATCTCTCTGAGAAATCCACTTGGCACAAAAGATTTCGTTTTTCTTGAGGGCCCGCCAACAGCAAACGGCAAGCCGCATGTTGGCAATCTCATGACTCGCGTTGTAAAAGACACAATTCTTCGCTACAGGTACATCACGGGGCACAGGATATACAGGAGAACTGCAGGATGGGATTGCCATGGTCTTCCTGTTGAGGTAGAGGCTGAAAAGCATTTTAATTTCAAGACAAAGAAGGACATCGAGAATTTCGGTGTAGCAAAGTTCAATGATTATTGCCGAAAAAGCGTATTTGCTTACATCAATGACTGGGTGGAATCAGATGATCGGATAGGTTTCTGGGTTGATCATGAGAATGCCTATGTCACTATGAAACACGATTACATTGAAAGCGAGTGGTGGGCTCTGAAGAAACTCTTCGAGTCGAGGCTGCTGTACAGGGACTACAAGATTGTTCCATATTGCCCTAGATGCGAAACATCCCTAAGCTCCCATGAGGTCTCGCTTGGTTACGCTGAAGCAAAAGATCCTTCAGTGTATGTGAAGTTTCATGAAACTGGCAAGGGGAATGTATATTTCCTGGCTTGGACAACGACTCCATGGACACTCCCGTCCAATGAGTTCCTCTGCGTAAACCCTGATATCGATTACTCTTTGGTCAAATCCGGTGAAGACGAATACTATGTTGCCACTGCAGCAATCCCGAGGATTTTCAAGAATCCGGTAGAAGTGGCGGGTTCCTTCAAGGGTTCCGAACTCGTCGGTAAAAGGTACGATCAGCTTCTAAATTTCATAACTGCGCCTGAAGGCACAATGGTTGTAACTTCCGGTTCGCATGTCAATGTTGAAGAAGGAACCGGAATAGTCCATACAGCACCTGCATTTGGTGCAGAAGACTTTGACATAGGAAAGAAGATGCATGTTGAGATGATCAATCCCGTCAATCAATCCGGGAAATTTTCCGACGAACGGCTACCTTGGTTCGGTCGATTTGTGAAAGATGCGGATACGGACATAATAATACTCCTTAAATCCGAGAAAAAACTTCTTCGGTCCGAGAAGATCGAGCACACTTATCCGTTCTGTTACAGGTGCGGGACGCCTCTTCTCTACTATCCACTTACTGCATGGTTCATACGCGTTTCTTCTCTGAAGGAAAAGCTGATCGAGAACAACCAGCTCGTCAACTGGATGCCAGATTACATAAAGAACGGCAGGTTTGGAAATTTCCTGTTGGACGTCAAGGATTGGGCACTCAGCAGAAACAGGTACTGGGGAACACCACTTCCAATATGGTCATGCAAAAATGGGCACCTAAAGGCCATAGGCAGCACGGAAGAACTAAGAAATTATGGGGCTGTAGTGCCGGATGATTTGCACAGACCTTTCATCGACGAAGCCACGTTTAAGTGTGAGGAATGTGGGGAAATTATGACGAGGGAACCGTACGTGATTGACACATGGTTTGACTCGGGAAGCTCGACATACGCTGCACTGCATTACCCATTTGAATCAAAGGGGGCGGATCTCAGGATCCCTATAACATTCATAATCGAGGCGATCGATCAGACAAGAGGATGGTTTTACACTCTTCATGTGATCTCAACCTTATTGTTCGGCATAAACGCATACTCTAATGTCCTTTCCATAGATTTTGTCCTGGATGAACAGGGCAGGAAAATGAGCAAGAGCAAGGGAAACGTTGTCTTCGCGCTCGACATGATCAACGATTATGGCCCCGATGCCTGCAGGTTATTTTTCCTGCGTGGAGTTCCATGGAAAACCAGGGTTATAGACAGAAAATACATCAATGATTCTGCAAGGAGAATCATGGGTACGCTATCGAATGTCTATTCTTTCTTTGCATCTAATGCGAATCTGGACAAGTACTCCTACGAAGGGCTACTGCAGCCGGAAAATGCCCTTGATCGTTGGATAGTGTCCCGCGTGAACTCATCTCTCAGGGAATATCTGAAGGTAATGGACAGGTACGAACCATTTAATGCAATAAATGAAATCGAGATGTTGATAGACGAACTTTCCAACTTTTACCTCAGATTGTCAAGACGCAGGTTCTGGGCATCTGAGCTACCCGAAGAGAAGAATAAGGCATATTCTGTTCTATTCTACTCCCTTGATAGGATAATCCGCACGTTATCTCCAATTACGCCGTTCTTCTCCGATTACATATTCCTTAAGATGCATCCTGGCTCCGAGTCCGTTCATCTTGAACTTCTGCCCGAGGTTCAGGAGGAATATATCAATGGGGAACTGGAAGAACAGGTCGGCATGGTAATGTCCATGGTGGAGATCGTGAGGAGGCTCCGCCAGGAAAATTCAATAAAGGGCAGGCAGCCTATTTCTGAAATCCTTCTGTATTCAGAGATACCTATCGATCCAAAAATGATAGACATGGTTGTAACAGAAGTTAACGCCAAGGAAATAAGGATGATAGGAAAGGTTGAGCGCCCTGTGTCTACTTCGCTTCAGCTCAAGTTCAAGGAAGCAGCACCGATACTTAAGGGCAGGTTGAACTACGTCAAGGGTGCAGTAGAGAATGCATCACCTGCGATGATTGACTATTTTGTAAACAACGGAAAATTGGTTCTCGATGGCATAGAACTTTCCAGTGGGCTGATCGATATTGTAGAGAACCCTGCAGATAATTTTGTCAGTGCCAAGGATTCAAAATTGGGAATAGAGGTCTTCCTCAACACTCGCATTGACCGTAACCTCATGCTTGAGGGGTTAGCGAGGGAAATCATAAGGCGGATTCAGGTAATGCGTAAGGACAGTGGGCTGCGGTACGATCAAAGGATCGATCTTAGTGTATGGGGAACTGAGGCTATACTTGAGGCTGCGAAGGCCCACAGTGAATGGATAAAGGAAGAAACCCTGACAAACAAACTCGAAATTGAAGATCATAAGGGTTCCAAGGCGTGGGATGTTGACGGAGAGACCTTATTAATATCCCTAAAAGCGTTATAGGTGGTAAAATGAAGACTGGAAGGGCGTTCATGGTCGGGCGGTTTCAGCCGTTTCATAACGGGCATCTGGCAGCTATAAAGAAGATACTCTCTGAGAATTCTAGTGTTATCATTGGTATAGGAAGTGCACAGTACTCTCACACTCTCAAGGATCCGTTCACCGCTGGCGAGCGTCACCTCATGATTTCTTCTGCTCTTGAGAACGAGGGCATATTCAAGTTTTATCTTGTCCCGATAGAAGATGTCAATTCGAATCCCCTGTGGGTTTCGCATGTGAAAGCGCTGACGCCGACATTCGATAAGGTATATACGAACAACCCCCTAGTGCGGAGGCTTTTTAAGGAAAGCGGATACCCCGTGGAATCCATGGCCTTAATGAACAGGTCTTCGTGGTCAGGGACCCATATCAGAAAAGCAATGCTACATGATGGAGAATGGAAAAAGTATGTCCCGACTGTAGTTGCTGAAATCGTTGAGGAAATAGACGGAATCCAGAGACTGAAAGATCTTGCAATGACGGATGAGCAATGATCTACAGGTTACACTTCAAATATGAATGATCATTCTTCAAGGATTATGTTTTCAATTATCTTCTTATCTCCAAGTATGTGCGGTATAAGGACATATTCGTCGACCTGATGAGCCACCTCTTCGAGTGTTGTGCTCCATACAAGGGCATCATAACCCTTTCTTCTGAAGAAAGCAGCACATGTCCCACCCCCTATGCCATACATAGCAGGTTCCGATCCTTTTACTTTTTCGATCGCTTTCCTCAACTCCAGCACTGCTGGAGAATTCCTGTCAATCGGAAGCGGAGACTGTTCCTTCTGCATTATCTCATAGGATACTTTTGCGCTGCTCGAATTATTGAACTCTCTTGTCTTTGAATCTATAAAGTCCAGCACCATGTCTAGGTCGTAAACGGGAAGTATCCTGGAGTCGTAAAACTGAACATCAGTTCCAGGGATCGTGTTGATGTTATCCACATTTTTATCGTGCCTGGTAGGTTCAAAAGTAGAATATGGTGGAGAGAATATATCGTCAACTTTGTTGAATTTCTCGTGTATAGATCTGTCGAGTTCAAGCATGAATTTCATCGCTTCCCTGTTTGCATTTATGGCCATTGCCGGCATACTTGCGTGATACTGCTTTCCTTTTGTAGTAAACTTGAGCCAGAGTATACTCTTTTCAGCTATTTCTATCATCAGGCTGTTGCTTGTACCGGCATCAGGGACGAGAATAAGGTCACTTTTGTTGAATATATCCTTTTCCAGGATGTATTGAATTCCGTACTTGCTTCCAACTTCCTCGTCAGAAACAAATGCAATACCGAGATTGTACTTGAGCTTGGATACATCAAGATTCCTGAGCAGCAGAAGCGATAAGAATACGGCCTGTCCATCGTCGCTTGTCCCACGTCCATAGATACGGTCGCCAACAACAGTCGCCTTGAATGGGTCGTAGGTCCACAGAGATTTGTCACCCACTGGAACTGTGTCTATATGCGGGACAATCCAGAATGTCTTTGGACGGTTACCTACCTTAAGCACGATGTTGGGTCTGGTGATTCCATGTGTATCCTGGGTATCATATCTCTTGAAGTCGTTATAACCAAGTTCATTCAAAATTTTACAAATTTCTTCAGCCCTGCTTAACTCACCTTCGCCCCCGGAATCCGGCGATATCGCCTTTATGGGTATAATCCTGGATGCGACATACTTTATAAAATCGGAATCATTCATCTCCTTCAAGTTCTGTTGCATGTCTGGTTTAGCTCTTCGAACGTTATATTTTTTTGCTGGTTACTTTGAACTTTTTTAAGATTCATCTAGAATCTCAGTTCACAATTCTGTACGTCTTTAAACGCGGATAATGGATTGTGAGGCCTTAAACTGTCGTACTTTGGACTATTTCTCTTAATTGATCAAGAATGCAGATCTACGCCATGTTATTTTTCTCTCTTTCATTTCCGAATGCCCTGTCAATCGTGCATACTTGGCCATGCTGATCTTCTGAGAGGCGAATCTTTTCGCCTGAGGGGATATCTGTTGAAGACCTGCAAAATCCCCTTCCTCCATTAGCAGTCTGGAAAAAGACCACATGATATGTATCTGGAAACGTATCTGGGGTTGAATTAAGCTCTATCGAGAGTATACACTTTCCTTCATGAACATTTTTGCTTAAAAGAGGCAGGCCACATTCAGGACATTCTAAGAGTGAACTTGGAAAATCAACGTTGCATCTGCTACAAAATTTGAAGAGCATTTAACTCACCCCATATATGATAACGTTGGCGTTATTTCCATAACCCGCCATGTTTACGGATAACCCCGTGTTGTGGTTTTTCACCTGTCTTCCCTGAGCCTTACCACTTAATTGTTCTGAAATTTCTACGGCCTGGGCAATGCCAGTGGCACCCAGGGGGTGACCCCGGGATATGAGCCCGCCACCTGTGTTTACTGGAAATTCACCGTCAATCGCCGTGTATCCCGAATCTATCATCTCCCATGCGTGTCCCCTGGGGAATATGCCTATCTCCTCAAGTTCCACTATCTCGAGGATTGATGACATATCGTGCAATTCGGCTACATCTATATCCTCTGGTTTCAGTGCAGCCTCCCTGAACGCCTTGACCGCTGCACTCCGAACTGATGGTATCTCTATAAACGAGCTTCGCATTGAAAGATACGAGATATCCGAGGAACTCTGTGATGAAAGTACCTTCACTGGGTTTTCGGTAAGGCTTTCCGCAAGATCATCTTCAACCATGAGCAGAGCGGCTGCACCATCACTTATTGGGCAGAACTCGAAAAGTCTAAGAGGATCGGCTATTATTCTCGATTCCATAACCTTTTCAATTGATATCTCTTTGCGAAATTGTGCGAAGGGATTGAGTGAACCATTGTGGTGGTTCTGCACAGCAACGTTTGCTATGGATTCTCTTGGACAGGCATATTTGTTAATGTACTCTTTGGCAGTAAACGCAGCAACAGAAGGCAGAGTAAGTCCTGCTGAAGCCTCTTCCTTAGCAAGGAGCGTTGCAATGATCCTGGAAACAGTTCTTGTTGGGTAAGAGTTCATCTTCTCTCCACCGACAACAAGGACATGATCCGCTCTTCCACTTTCTATGATAGATCTGGCAACAAGAATTGCAGAAGATCCGCTGGCACTCGTGTTTTCTACAGACAGGTAGGGCAAATCAGCAAGCCCTAAAATGGATGTGAATGCAGAACTGATCGCGGATGCATTGTTAAAAGCAAGTGTATAAGGGGTGGAAAGTACTACGCAGTCTATGAGGTCCCTGAACCGTCCCACAATGCCAGCTGAAGCCTCCAGTAAATGATCCATGAGCTCCCTGCTGTCGCTTCCAAATTTTGACATTCCCGTTGATACTATAGAAGCCATGTTTTACTGGATGCTTCCAGGGTATTGAAATTGTTTCATACATTCCTCTGAACTCAATAAGAATCCTTCAATTATACAGCACGGATACCGGTTAACGGGGCTTGCAGTGAAGCAATATATATGAGCCTAATTAGAAATTATTTTTTAGTACTCGATTATGGGCTCTTTCCCGCTTCAATTATGAGGGGTACAAGTAATTTTCGTACCTTTTTCCCATATTCGGTCAGCGAATATATTATGTGGTTCTCTGAAGCGTTTCGTTCAACCAATCCCGTCGAAATAAGTTCTTTCAGACGCTGGGATATTGCGTTCGCACTCGAATATGGGATAGCCATGAATATTGCGTGAAAGTTTTTCTTACCCTGATTATTTCCCAACAAGGCAAGGATGAGCAAACTGTACTTCTTTCCAAGTACCTTGATGAGAGGCAAAGACGGATCTATGCACAGGACTTCGTTCTCTATTTCTATCATGCATGCTTTCTGCCGGTTCTCGATCCTTTTTTCCTCAGCTTTCTCTGTTAACGATATCACCCGCTTTATAATTAACGGAGGTAAATCATCCAATTCTGATAAATTAAATTTGCTATTGCAATGCAGTAATATCCTCGATCATTTTTATTTTCGGCCGACAAACGCCAGAGATATTATTCCAAAGTTGCATGGTTATTATTTCATTCAACACAACACGACATCTTTGAAATATCCCTAATGAATGACTGGGCTGCAAGTTTAATGCCTTCCGAGATAGATGGGAATATATGGCTTGTCGCAATGATATCGTCTATCGTATAGCCATTCCTTATCGCATAAGCTCCCTCTGTTATGATGTCCGTTGCGTTCGGAGCGAAAATGTGAACGCCAACAACCCGATTGTCTGCCGGGTTGACCGTAATTTTTATCACTCCTTTTGTCTCACCTATGATGCTTGCTTTTGTAAGGTTCTCAAGAGAAAACACCCTGCACGAACAGGATCCGTTCTTCCTGGAGAACTGATTCTCCGTCATGCCAACTCCCGCAACCTGTGGGTCTGTAAATACAGCCCAAGTAGTGGAATCGTAATCGATCTTAAGATCCTCGCCAAACATGTTGCTTACTGCCACCACACCTTCCCTTGCCGCAAGCGTCTCCAAGAACATTTTCTTTGAAACACAGTCTCCTGCTGCATAAATACCTGTAGATGTTGTTTTCATTGTGTTGGAAGTGATAATGCCTCCTCCGGCATCTGTATCAACCTCAGCAACTTTCAAATTGAGGTATTCTGTATTAGGCTTCCTCCCAGTTGCAACTATCAGTTCCTCAGCATGCAGCATTTCAGTTCCCTTATGTGTTATGATCTCCAGAGATTTGTCGTTCCCCGATTTTCTGACAGAACTCACTCTTGCTCTCAGATAAAATTTCATGCCTTCTTTTTCCAGGCGATCTTTCAGGGTAATTCCTATCTCTGGCTCTGTTTGTGGAAGCAGGGAATCCAGCGCTTCTATAACAGTCACCCTCGATCCAAGGTGCAAGAGAGCTTGGCCTATTTCCAGCCCAATTGCCCCTCCTCCTATGATCGCAACAGAATCTGGTAATCTGCTGAGTCCCCACACTGAGTCGCTTGTAAGGAATCCTGTTTCATCAAGTCCCTCGATCTTCGGAACTGTTGGATGTGATCCAGTGGCGATAAGTATATTAGATCCTGATATCAAATCGCTATAGCCTGTGTCAGGGTTTGCAACCAAGATGGTTTTTCGTTCAACAAATTTGCCACGACCATTAAACAAGGTGACATTGCTATAACCTTTTATAACCTGCTCGTACTTTGCATTTCTGGCATGGTCAACATACGAACGGAGACCCTTCATGATTTCTTCAAAATTGTGATTCACACGGGTCTCGTATATTCCTTCCATCTTTGGGTGCTTCGGACTGAATACTCTGTGCGAAGCTTCAAGCAGGTATTTTGATGGAACGCATCCGACGTTTACGCATGTACCACCGATGAGGCCGTATCCGATCATGGCAATTGTCATCTCACCATTGCTTAGGTCTGAAGCTTTTATTGCAGCTGAAAATGCCGCAGCGCCGTTTCCAAGAATCACGAGATCAAACTGTTTTACTTCTTTATCCAATAACAATCACCGAATTTAGTATTCCATAATCGTTGCTTTGTAATGGGATTTCCCTGAGAAAATCGGGTTTTTAAGAACGCTCTCAGGTGCAACCTCAGAGGGATCGATTCTTATATTTCCGGTACCTGTGGAGAGGGATATCTTGACGTCTTTTACACCCCGCTGTTTCACAAGGCTCTCTGATATTGTAATGGCGCAGTTTTCACAGGTCATTCCATATATTCTCAGTTTTATGTTCTTTTCATCCATGCCTCTCGTATGATGAGATCGTTCTTAAGCTGGAAAGTTAAAAAAAGTTAACTAGCGAAGTGAAGTGGGGTTTTATATTCGGTAAATAAAGATTATTTAGAGCGTATAGGTAGGTGATAAGCACATTCTCTGGCCACTATCTAATAAATTAATGACTGGCATCAGGATTAAATCCAACGAAACGATTCCAGACGATTCACATTGCAGAATAATTTAAGGCGTAACCTAATAGTCCTTTTGGACGTGATAACTCTTATACTTTCAATAGAGTTCCTTGTAGGTATGTATATTAATGTGTATATAACTATAAAACCTGGAACAGGTGATCTCACCGATCCATTCATGTTCGCGCATATTTTATTCGGCGTTCTGCTCTTTGCGGTTTCCGGATTTACCGCGGTATATGCATATTTGAGGAAGGTTCCAAAGCCTGTAACTTTCATGATCCTCTTCGGAACCTTGCTTGTTCTTATAACCGGGATATTCGGAATGCTTTTCATATTCACTCTTCAGCCTATTTATTCATACTTAATGGCTGCATTTTTCCTGTTCATA
Source organism: Thermoplasmatales archaeon (assembly GCA_026127925.1). Classification (NCBI taxonomy): domain Archaea; kingdom Methanobacteriati; phylum Thermoplasmatota; class Thermoplasmata; order Thermoplasmatales; species Thermoplasmatales archaeon. Next base: position 63,136 of record JAJSLM010000004.1, on the reverse strand, counting down.
TTTGCTCCAATAGGATTTGCAACTTCTGGTGTAAGATCGCTTCCCAAACAAGTCGAAGAAACAGAGAAAACTGAAACCATGAAATAACTATTGGCAGCGATTAAAATTTCAGGAATAATGATGGACTAAAAGATTCGATCATGAAGATAAATAACGTTCTTGCAAATCTGTACAAAGCGTCTTATGCACCTGTGATGGCAACTGGGATAATTTCAATTTCGTTGTATGCTCACAGATTCTTCATCCTCTCTAGAGCAGTACTCGCAATTTGCTCATTGTTCTTTTTAGTTCTACTTTCTTTGTCTGTATGGAATTCCATCAAGTCCCATAGTTTAGCGTTCATACATCCTAAAAAAGAGAGATTCAATAATTTTACGTTTCTGGCAGGTCTGTCCCTGCTCCTTATGAGGATTTCCCTTATTTCCAGCCCTTTTTCGCTCTTTATTATAGGTGGGATTCTCTTTTTTGTTGTACTTTTCTACACCGTGGCTTTTATCGCTGTTCTTTTGGCGCGAAAGCGGTTTTCAGTATCTGAAGCTTCGGCTTTGTGGTTGGTTTCAGAAATACCACTCCTATCCACTTCGATATTGTTATCTTGGCTCGGTCACGTGAATCGAGGACTTTCAAATTTGCTGGTCATTTTCATTCTTGTATCTTATTTTATGGCAGTTGTATTTTATACTCCTATTCTTATACTGAATTTACTGAGGTGGTTAAGACGCGGTATATGGGTCGAGAAGATATCTGGGATAACATGGATTACCATGGGGTTTGGAGGCCTTATTAGCATTGCAAGTTATTATCTAGTTTTGTACGATTCATTGAATTTTCAGGTGTATAAAGTAGTTTATTTAATTATGATATTGTCCTTCATAGTAGCTTCATTTCTACTTCCAGTAATTACTTATCTAAGCATGTTAAAATTGAAAGCTTCTAGGACATATGGATACAATGCATCACTCTGGTCCTCGTTGTTTCCTATATCCGTATATTCTCTTACATCCTTTATCTTTTCAAAAATTTGTCATAGCCCTATAATCTATAACTACTCACTGATCTTCGAATTTCTTTCCCTTGTATTGCTTGTTCTTTACATTTTGCTCCTTTTTGTGCCGCCAGGCATAGTAAGAAAAGGCCAGGACAGAAAATAGAAGACTCTGAGGCAGGAACTCAATTTCGATCTATCATCATATAAAAAATAAAACTATATTACTGAAAACATTAACTGTACGAGTGTAGAATGGAAAATAACGAGAAAAAATATAATGCCAGTATAAGTCTCAATGAATTCAAGGTTTTAAATTTCATACGTGAACATTCTAGGGATGTGAGGACGGTACCCGAACCTGAGATCTCTATACCGGGTATGGAAAGGGTTCAGATCGCAAGCTCCATCTCATGGTTGGAAAGCAAGAATCTCATATACGTCTCTAGGAAAGAAGAATCTTATTTCTCACTTGGTGAAGAGGGTTCAGAATTTCTAGTGTCCGGACTGCCTGAAGAAAGGTTATATGAGCACTGTGCATCCAAGGGTTCATTTTTTATAGGAGAACTTGCGGAACACTTTGGCGAAAAGGATATTCGAGTAGCTCTAGCACAACTGTCGAAGTACGGAATACGGCCTGATCACGGTAAAATAGAGTTTGAAAAGAACGAGGAGATTGAACAAGACATCTTTAAGAAGAAGTTATTCCTGGAGAACCTCTCGAAAGGAAACAAGATCGCCGATAAAGAAATGCTGGAACGCTTCAGGAAACGCGGTGGAGTAATTCTTGAGAGGAAGAGAACAGTCAGAGAAATTTCAATCACTCCCCTTGGCGCTGAGGCCATCTCCCATTATAGTGAATCTGGCCAGATTGAGGAGATCACCTCAGAGATAATGACATCGGGAAAATGGAAGGAGAAGAAATTCAGGGATTACGATCTCACCTCGCAGGTTGAGTCAAGAACTGGGAGCTTCCTGCATCCTCTTACCCTGCTCACCTCAGAAATCAAGAAAATATTTGTCGGTATGGGTTTCACTGAAATGCCAGGGCATTACATAGAATACTCTGGATGGAATATGGATGCCCTTTTTATTCCTCAGGATCATCCGGCTCGGGAAATGCAGGACACCTTTTTCCTTAAAAGCCAAAAAAAGCCGGTTTTCGAGCATCCTGAAGTACTTAAAATATTGAAAAGAGTGCATGAAAATGGTATAAAAGCATACCGTGGCTGGGAATATGAATGGTCGGAGACGAAGGCAATGGATCTATTGTTGAGAACGCATACGACCGTTAGTACGATACGGTACCTGTATGAGCATCCGGAACCTCCGGTTGCAGTGTTCTCAGTAGATAAGGTGTTCCGGCATGAAAGCGTGGACTGGAAGCATTTGGCAGAACTGAATCAAATAGAGGGGGCGTATTACGGAAAGGATGCTAATTTATCAACCCTTAAATGGCTCATGACGGAATTTTATGGCCGACTGGGATTTAACAAATTGAAATTCATTCCATCCTATTATCCCTATACAGAACCAAGCATGGACGTTGTTGCTTATCTCGATGGCAAAGAGGTGGAGCTAGGGGGTTCAGGGGTTTTCAGGCCGGAGGTCACTGAACCTCTCGGCCTTAAAGGAAAGGTGATAGCATGGGGTCTGGGCTTGGAAAGGCTTGCTATGCTTTATTATGGCCTTGATGACGTCAGGAAAATATATCAAAGCGACATCGAGTGGCTGAGGACATACTCAGTGGTAAATCATTGAATCTTTCCGCCGTGCCTTTTAATGCATAATGTGCAGATACCAAGGGCAGTCAGATGATCCGCACATGTAGGCTCGTGGCACATCAAGCAAATACTATAGGCCGGCTTGCCGCATATGTGACACAGACCAGAAATTGACATTCGTTTCATAAACAGTTACACAATTAAGTTTTTTAACCTTTTCAATATGCAACAGTATTGATAAGACTGGCTAAAGACCAAGACTGGATTCAAATAAGCGAAGTTTCTAAACGCTCAGGCTATGAAGATTATATAAACAGAGAAGGAAAAGCGTACTTGAAGTGGGGTGAAGTTCTAGTATACGAGGATGGATCGATAGGTGGTTTTTCAAAGATTGAATACCTCGATGATGGTTCTGCGTGGCTGAGTGGATTAAGAGTGCATCCAGCGTTCTGGAGAAAAGGCATCGGTACAAAGCTCACAGAAGCGTCAATTGAGCGAGCTCTGGAACACAGCTGTACATCAGTAAGAATGCTAATCAACGACGAAAATGAAGCGTCGTTGAACCTTTCCCTGAAACTTGGATTTCGTATACTTGAAAGTTTCTATTTCCTTGATGGTATCCCTCTTTTGGATCGCTTTGAGGCGAGCGAAATAAATTACGATGGACTCCTTAATAATGGATGGAAATTTACGAAGAATAAAGGTCCTGTGCCTTCATTTGTAAAAGGCAATGGGGAGAGGTGGGTGATATACAGAGGGGTTTCTGAGACCGCTCAGATACTGCAAAAGTCCAGTGAACCGATCGGGTTTACGGGAAGCGGATACACATGCATCTCCTCAAACGTAAATTTGAACACAATACTTGAGAAGCACCTTGATCTTGAATTCACATTTGCTCACGTCATGGAGAAGAAAATAAAGTGATCAGTTTTCCTTGTGCTTCCATCGGTCTATGATCTCAGTTGTTCATCTTTGGCACGATCTTCAGCTTTAAAATTGTAATAACATATTCGGCGTGGCTCCAGACCAACGGAGAAACAGATAACGCGCTCCCGTCATAAGGGTTAACCTGTTCAGGCAATATGCCGGATTTCTGGCTCTGCTTGTTCACCCACGAAATCAAATCAAAAGCCTCTTTTGTCTTCCCAACTGCTGCGTAGTACTGCGCAAGCCACAGCGTAGTTATTATCCATGGATTTCCAGGAACGTCCCTATCTGGTTTGATCCTCTGGTAGTAGTCGTTCTCGTATCTCGCTATACCTCCGATTGGTTTCACCCATAGCCGGGACGTTATCGCATTGATTGAGTTTTCCACCTTAGGATCTCTCGGGTCCTTCATGCCATAAAGAAATGTGGACATAATCGCAGAATCCACTGTAAAGTCTGGTTTATCATCTATAAAAGCTCTTGCATAATATTTCTTTTCATCTGAATAAAAAAGTTTATCAAAGTCATCCCTCATGCTGTTTGCTGCCTTAAGATAATCCTCAGCGTAATTGTCGTCTCCAAGGGTGCGCGAGAAATTAGATGCTGCCATGAGTGCAGCGTAACATGTTGCAATTGTATATGTATGGACGCCGAATCTCTCCTCCCAGAGGTCGAATGACGGTTTTGGAAGGTTTCCATCCCGGTAGTCAAGGATGAAGTTCGCGCTTTTCCTTATCACGCTTTCATAAAATGTGCCTATATATTCTATATCCTTTGCCAAGGAAAAGTGATTCCACATAGCCCACAGAACCAGGGCGGTTTCATCTTCCTGAATCGGCAATATGTTTTTTTTGCCCATGACCATTGGAAGCCAGCTGCTTGCGATTCTTGCATCAGGAGTATACTTGTGATAAAAGAAACCTTTCGGGGAAATAACGCTCTTTGCAAAGGAGAAGAACTTTGATGCAGGCCCAAGATGATTGGCCCTTACAAGCGAATATGCAGCGATTGCAGCATCTCTGGGCCATACGTAATAATATCCATCACGCTTTGAACCAAGGATTTCACTGTCGCTTGATGCCACAATGCCTCCTATATCATTGACGTGACTTCTTATCACAAACAATGATCTTTTGAATAGTGAGTTGATAGGTCCATTTACGTCAACTTCTTCCTTCGAAGACCAGAGTTTCCAGTAGTTTTCTGTTCGCACGCGCATGCGTTTTAAAGAGAGATAATCGATCTGTTTCCTCATTTCCTGGATCTTTTCGAGGCCTGAGGCGCACAGGACGTAGTAAAACATAGACTTTGTTTCTCCCGGCTCCAGAGATAGGGTATGCCTGATAACAGAATCAACAGACCCGGTGGCGACAGGGTTCATTGATAGTTGTGAGTCTTCAGCGTCTTTCCAGGTTCCTTCCAGCCCCTCAAAGTCTTTCACCCCGATAGAATACTGATCCATTGTGTTGCCCGACTGATCTGCGGTGCTTGCAAAAAAATAACGGTTTACCTTATAATGGATGACGCCGTTCATGTCCGGATCATATATTGCGGTATCACCAATATTGTTGCCATAAATCAGAAAGTTCTGATGGAAGAAGAAATGGATCTCTTTTCTTTCGTTCGAGCTATTCTTTGCGGTGATCTCCCTTGAGAGAACGTCATCGTAAATATCCACGAAATCGTTGTTTGTGAACTCAATCCCAAAAAGACTGTACTTGCTTATACCGATCATTGTATGATCGAGATAATCCCATAGGGAAATAACTGAGCTATCTACCCACTTAAAGGCATTATTCACAGAAATACCGAATCTGAAAGGTTTTCCACCAGAGTGATTTTCGGCTTGAAATTTTGAATAATAGAAATCCACAAGTCTATGCTCACTGTCAAATCCAACAAGTAATCTACCGTTACCCAACGGAAGATATCTAACCATTGGCTCTGCAATCGCACTTCGGTTTAAATCTTTGCTTATAATGCGTTAAAGATTCATCTGCCCAAATTTCACTAGTAAAAGCTCTGGAAATAAGTAACCCGAACTTTGGTTCTGTGGTTAGAATTCTTTACTCGATTTATTATGGTGAATTCATGAGATAAACTTTCAACTGTGTAAAGGCGAATAATTCTTTAAAGATCATAGGATTCACATGCTGTGAATATAAACAAAGAATGGCTTTTGGCGAACAGGAAGGGGAGTTATTCATCCTCCACTGTTAGTTTTGCGAACACAAGATCTTACCACGGACTTCTTGTTTCATCCATAAATGAGCATCATGATAGGTGGGTACTGTTATCCAAGCTTTTTGAAATATTCGAGAACAAAGGAGTAAAGTTCAGCCTGGATACGAATTATTACCCAAATACTGTATACCCTCTCGGTTACAAATTAATAAGGAATTACGCTTCATTCCCTTATCCGATCGTTACGTTCCAGCATGGGGACATCGCAATTCAGAAGGAGATAATAATGCACCCTCAGGAAGACCACTTGGTGATACGCTATACATTCCCCAAGGTCGTTCCGGAGAAAATATCTCTCTTCCCTCTTGTTGCTTTTCGGCCTTCTTATAGTTTGTTCGAGAAGCGCTCGTTCGATGCTGCGGAATCAAAAAGTGCGAGAATAACCTCCTTCAGATCAGGTGAACTAAAGTTTAACGTGATCTCACAGCTTAAGTATGTGCCTGGTGGTGACTGGTACAGGAAACTTGAGTATCCCGAAGAGAAGGTTCGTGGATACGCCTGGCAGGAAGATCTCTTCAATCCAGGTCATTTTGAGGGCGAATTGGTGAATCGGCAGCTTGAAATAAATATCTCCGAAACAGATCGCCCAATCGACTTCGAAACTGTCAAGAGCTATTACTTTAATGAAATGGGCCTAAGAAAGCGTGTGTCCGGTATAGAGGAAATAAAGGCAAGTTCGACTTTTTTCCTCACTAATGATAATATCATCGCAGGATTCCACTGGTTTGGAACGTGGGCAAGGGACGCACTGATATCTGTTCCGGGCCTGTTATTATGCCGCAGAAAATACGATCTCGCCAGGAAGATCCTGTCCAACTACTTGGAGCACAGCGAGAATGGCATAGTTCCAAGAAGCCTGGATACGAATGATAATAAAGTCACAGCCGATTCAACACTTTGGCTTTTCTATGCATTTTACAAGTACTATGCTTATTCTCGCGATAAGGAATTCCTTGAGGAGTTGTATGAAAAACTGGAAAGGTTGATTTATGACTATTCCAAAGGCAATGAATTCTTCGAGCTTGATGGTGGTTTTGTAACCCTCAAAAAACCTGGCTTGACCTGGATGGACGCAAGGATCGGCGATATTTCAATGACTCCAAGAATCGGAAAACCGGTTGATATTAATGCCCTCTGGTTTAACGCGCTCAGCACGATGAAATATTTTTCTGCTGAATTGGAGAAAGACTTTCCAAAGGACCTCGAGCAGATGATGACAGAGTTGAAGGATGCGTTTCCGCGAAAATTCATACGGGGCAAGAAATTTCTGGACACATACGATCCAGACGATTTCTCTCTAAGACCTAATTTCCTCTTTGCCTATTCTCTTCCATTTCCGGTGATGAAAACTCAATTCCATGATTACATTTCACAGGTTGATGAGTTTTTGTTGACACCTTACGGTCTCCGAACACTCTCTTCTGAAGATCTGAATTTTGAACCGATTTATGAGGGCGATCTTCACTCCAGGGACAAAGCGTATCACAACGGCACTGTTTGGCCGTGGTTAGTTGGGCCGTATATAACTGCTGCTAAGAGATTTGGCGTGAGTGCCAGTGATCTTTTTTCATATTTTCGTCCACTTTATGAACACAGTCTTGTGCCTGAGATATACGATGGCGTTGATCCACAGGTAGGGAGAGGATGTATTGCACAGGCTTGGAGTCACGCAGAGCTTATACGTGCTTACGAAGAAGATCTTAAGCCAACGTGAGGAACAGCCTCATCGAGATATCCGGATCGCAATATTATCCACCAACAACAGTCTGGGAAATCAATCGGAAAACAATAATAAGCAACTATTGATTAAGTTATTGTGAGGCATTGTTCATTTCTTATGTCTAAACAATATTCGACTTTTGATTACTTTTGTTTTAATAATGGAACGTGTTTACTGGACTCGGTGATTGGGCGGATATGAAAATAGCTGTTATAGGATGGGAACTTCCTCCTGCATTCTCTGGCGGTTTAGGAATACACACGCTCAACCTGTTCTCAGAGATAGCAGACTATGTTGACATCGATCTCTATGTTCCAAGCTTCAAAGGTTTGAAGCTCACCTATAAATTTAACGTAATTCCTGTTCCAATCGAGCATGGTATAGCCGGAAACCCGTACGAGATCACCTCGTTTCCGGACTTTTACGAATCCGTTTTGAGTTACAACGAGCAGGTTGTGAAGGCATTTGATCCAAGGGGTGTGAAGATTATACACTGCCATGATTGGATAACGTACCTGTCAGGGGTGCAGCTGTCAAAAAAGTACCACATCCCTCTTGTCGTAACGGTTCACAGCACGGAACTTGACAGATCAGCATATTTCAACCCACAAAAGAGGATAATGGAGATAGAAAAAATGGGTGTTATCGGAGCGGATCGCGTTATAGCTGTATCCAATTATACAAAAAGCATAGTTGTAAAAGAGTATGGCTGTGATCCAGATAAAATTAAGGTTGTATACAACGGCGTTAACAAAGATTATTACATATCTGAGGAAAAGGACTATGAATTGAAGAACAGGGTCCTTTATTTTGGCAGACTTACAAGCCAGAAGGGTGGAAAATTTTTCATGGAGACTGCAGCAAAGGTACTTAAAATAAAGAATGACATCGAATTTACTGTAGCAGGTAGCGGAGAACAGTCAAGCGAAATGAAGTGGATGGCAAAGGAATTGGGCATAACAAATCAAATTAAGTTCGAAGGTTTTGTGAGTTTCAGGGAGTCTGCCAAGTATTACAGGGACAGCGATATCTTCGTACTTCCTGCTGTTTCTGAGCCATTTGGTATGACTGTTCTGGAATCGTTAATTTCCGGAACGCCTGTCGTCATAAGTAACACGACTGGAGTCGGGGAAACACTTAGGAACGTCTTGAAAGCTGATTACTGGGACACTGATCTATTCTCCCAGTACATACTTTATGTAGTTAAGTACAAGAGCCTTAGAGGTACTCTCGGCTCGCTGGGGCAGATCGAAGCGTCGAGGTTTACCTGGAGGCGAGCTGCAGTGCAAACAATGGGGGTGTATACAGGTTTATGAAATCCGTGGTATTCTTTTTCGAAGCACATCAACCAATGAGGATAAGACCGTACAGAATAGCAGAAATAGGGGTTAATCATGATTATTTCTGGGAATCCAAAAACAGGGAAATTGTGCAGCGCGTCGCTGAAAAGTGTTACACTCCTGCCACTCAGATACTTATTGATAGCGGAATAAAAGCCAGCATATCCATTTCCGGCATTCTACTCGATCAACTCACAGCGACGGACTCCGGATCTCTTGATGTTTTCAAGGAATATTTTCGATCAGGATTGGGCGAACCTGTAGCTGAGACATACTACCATAGCCTATCGTCTATCTGGAACAAAAAAGAATTCATTTTTCAGGTGAACAAACATAGAGATGCTATATCAAAACTTTTTGGGCATGTACCGCAAACTTTCAGGAACACCGAACTGATCTATAACGACGACGTTTCTCGATTGGCAAAGGATCTAGATTTTAGGAATATTTTAACCGAAGGTACGGATAAAATCATTGCTTATAATAATCCGAATGTAAAGTATTCCTCTGTTTCTGGGATGAATCTTTTGTTGCGAAATTACAAGCTTAGCGATGATATTTCATTCCGTTTTTCAAATCATTCATGGAATGAATTCCCTCTTTATGCGGATAAGTTTTCTGACTGGGTGGCCAGATCGCCTGGTGAAGTTGTAAACTTATTCATGGATTATGAAACATTTGGTGAGCACCAGTGGAGGGAGACTGGCATATTTGAATTCCTAAAGGCGCTGCCTAAAGAACTTGAGAAACGCAATATATCCATACAGACGGTAGATGAATTCTGTAATAATAGTTCGAAAGGCAATACTCTCTCAATACAAGATTATGTTTCATGGGCGGATGTCGGGCGCAATCTTAACGCGTGGCTTGGAAACGACATGCAGAGAGATGCTTTCGATCTTTTGAAATCGCTGGAGATCAATAGCAACCCGGAGATCTGGAGGCGGTTGCAGGTTTCTGATCTCATTTACTATATGTCTGTATCCCGATTCAGTGATCAAGAGGTCCACGATTATTTCAATCCCTATGGATCACCGTACTACGCCTTCATGAACTACATGTCTGTTCTAGAGGACTTCCGCAGAACTTACTCATCAAAGTAATTTCGCCTAACGATTCCGATATTTCATTTAAACGAGAAGAAATTACTATTTCTTCATTACAAATTATTAACACAAAAATCTCTGGAATTCACTCTAAACGCATTTTAAAAGCAATTCAAAACGTATTCATGGCTTTGTAAAGTTCGAGTGCCTTCATGAAAATTTCCCTATGGTTTAGGAGTTCATCAACAGTCTTTTCCACATATTCGTACGTAGGTTCCATAGAAGTTATCTCGGGCTCTATTTTCGGAAGCCTGAGAATTGCGGTTTTCTCTGCCTTATAATTATTTTCTCTCAGTAAAATATCATACGCAGATAATTGGGAATAGTACTCATTGCTGATTTGGTTTGATGTTTTAAAGTCGATTATCGTTGGAATATCGTCCACGAGCAAAAACGCATCTATAGTTCCGCCAAACTTATGTTCTTCGCTGATCAGTGATTTTTCGGTTAAAATACGCTTTATAGAGTGGCCATTGTACCATTTCATAAAACCGTTAAAGCAGGAAAGAGATATGCTAATCTCCCTTTCTGTGTAGCCGCTGTCATCTATCGGAACTCCTTCCAAAAAGGCCTGGATTCTTGCATGAGTGAGCGTGCCGATTCCTGTTATACCTCGGTTATATTCCTCGACATTGATTCCCTGAAGACCCATTTTGTTAGCCCATTTCACAAGATATGGCTTGTTTATAATGCTGAGAACTGTTGTTACACTTGGGAGTTTTGTCCCATCAGCGGAAAAGTATGATGGATGCAAACTTTCTTTTGGAACAATCACTTTTCTATTGGAATAATCATCGTCAAGGTTAAGCCCACTCATACAGATACCCTTAGAAGAAATGTTCATGTTCTATTAAAACAGATCCCTGGGTAAAGCCTATGGCATCAAAGGTTAATGATGAAGCAACAAATACTGAAAAAAATTCATACCAAATCTTTGGTTCCGAGAATTTGGGATTCTAGATCATGTATCCATTTTTCTAGGTGATAATTAATTAGCCGTAACATATTTATAAGCCTCATGAATGAATACATATATGGATGGTTCTCAATTTAGGATGCTGGCTGCGATAAAAAATCTTCGTTCAGGTATGATTTTACTGCTTGTTTCCGTCTTATTGAGTCTCTTTCTTTCGGAATCGTTCATGTACGGTCTGGTCCAACCGCCAGAGATAGGGGTGCCAGCAGAAATACCTACCAATCTTGTCTTTTATAGCGGGATTTCTCAGACGGCATTTATTGTTGCGATGGTTTTACTTACGGTCGCTGGCATAACGTATGTCTCGTCATTCTATTTTTTTCACAGAGTATATGGAGTGAACAAGAATACGCCCAAGGAAATACGTTTGGGGAATCTGGGGTTATTGATCCTTTTCTCAGGATTTTTGGTTTTGATTCTGGCGTTTTATTTCACTACACTTTGTAGTCTCCTATATGCAGACACATATAATCAAATGATCACATTCTCTGCTTTGGATTTCTTTGTACTCCTTGGAAAGCATGTAACTTTGTTCGAGATTCAACTGTCATACATTTTTTCATCCATTCTGATATTTGTCGGATTCTTTATTATGGCCAGTGAAAATTTCAAACTTTCAATGAAATTCTCATCTCCGATGACAGCAGTAGGTTCCATTGCGCTGCTATCTCTTGGTTATTTCATTTGTACTCCATTTCCACCATCATATTCATCACTGATATTTCTAGGCATTATTCCTTACCTCATTCCAATTGTATCGGTAGGTGTACTTCTTGCTGGCTTTCGTGATATAACCAAAAAGATAAAAGGTGAAAGATCACCGGAAATATCCCTATATTATCTCTAATAAACAGGCCAGGGATATTGGATTAATGGATTATGGTATTTTGCATTCTCAATGGAAGGATGCCAGAAACAGTCCGGTTGATCATTCAATTACTAAATTGTATCACGCCCGAGCCGGGATTCGAACCCGAATCTGAGGCTCCGCAGGCCCCTAGGATATCCAGATTACCCCACTCGGGCTGGACATTTTCCGAGAGAGGAATCATTTCCTCTGTAATAATAAGATCGCATTTGTTCGACCTTAATCCTACTATACATTCCGTAGAAATTATACATTCCGTAGAAATTTTGTCCTTATCTCTTGTATTCCATTATGCTTATCATTCATCTAATCCTAGCAAACTGCTTCAATAATCTTTTAAGTGCCCTCATCGGTTAAAGAAGATGTTTTAATATACAGGAAAATGTTAATTTACCAAAGGATATGATGTACTATGGTCGAACTTTATGATGCCTTACATGAATTACGGAATGTTCCAGAACCCCCGGAAAGAATTATAAGTTTAAGTCCCGCAGTTACAGAGATTCTATTCGAGCTTGGGCTTGAAGATAAAATTATTGGCATTTCTGCCTTCTGCGCAAGGCCCATTGGGACGAAGAACATAAGGAAAATTGGAAGCTACGGCAGTGTGAGAACGGACTTGCTTGAGGAACTGAAGCCAGATTTGATTGTTATGGTCTCCGGTTACCAAAATGAATTTGCCAAAAATCTTTCCAAAAGATTTCCAGTGTATGTCTTCGAACTACCCTCCAGCGTGGGAGGGATATTAGATCTGGTTTCAAAAGTAGGAGTTGTGATGAATAAAATGGACGAGGCACGATATCTAAATTTTGAACTCTCAAAATATTTGGGAAGCATGCGGAGACACCTGAGCATTCGTGGGTACATAGAGATCGACCTTGCTGAACCGGTTACATTCGGTGCATTAAGCTATATAACTGATGCATTATCAATGCTTGGCGTCAACACTCTTTACCGAAATAGATACAAGGAATGGATTTCTCCAGATTTGAATGAAGTGGTACAATACGACCCTGAAGTTATTTTCTATGAGGCGAAAATGTATTCTAATTTTAATGATGAAAATCTGCGAAGATTGATTGATTCGAGAGGCTGGCAAAAGCTTTCAGCTGTAAAGAATGGGCGCGTTTTCCTTACGCCTGGAAAACTTGATTTTTTTGCACATCATGGCCCCTCTTTCATTAGGCAGGTAATACCATGGACTATGGAAAGGTTAGATCTTGTCGGTTTCTAATTCTAATCACTATCTTTCACCTTTATTCAATGCTACGTGGTCAGACGGTAATTGAATATATGCAAATTAGCAGCAGAATTGATAGGTATGCTGCAGTAATCGTTCTGGCAACCTCGAGAGACAATGGGCAAGAAATTACGTAATTCGCAAAGGGAATTAATTTTATCTTAATATACGGATTAATAGAAGTATTTAAATATCGAAATTGAATAGCAGTTTGTCTTTTTTCATAGAAGAAGAAAGGATGTAATAGAATGGAAGGCGTTACGAAAATAAAAGATCTCACGCCAGAATCGAGAAGTGTAAATATTCTCGCGAAGGTATTGAGCAAGAGTGAACCAAAGGCTATACAGACAAAATTCGGAGAAGAAAAATCCGTCACTGAAGTATATATTGGTGACGACACAGGAAAAGTTATTCTTTCTCTATGGGGCGACCAGGCCGCACAGACATCTGACGGGCAGGTTGTCTACATAGACAACGGATACGTTTCTCTTGTAAGAGGGCACATAAGACTTAATGTCGGAAAGTATGGATCCCTGAAACCATCCGAAGAGGAACTCGGCGAAGTTAACACCGAGCTTGATGTTAGCGAAGCTGAACACGAAAACACATACAGGAAAAGTTACAACAGAAGCTACGGTAACAGGGGAAACAGAAATTATAGGGGACGCAACGACGAAAACTGATCCCCATTATTGTTAGAAATTATTATTTTATACTTTTTTTCTGGGAGTTAAACATCTCCAAAATTTCTTTTGATGTTGTAGCATCTTCTGGTTTTTTATCCTCACGCCATCGTCCAGTGAATCTTGGAAATCTTATTGCCAGTCCAGCCTCTTTCTCGACTTTGCCATAGTCGCATGTGTGTATGGGTGAAACAGTTATCTCCGCACCTTTAACCTCCATCACCTGTTCGGGGTCAATCCAGAAGTCCGGGGTAAGCTTCGATTCGACTCTCGCTGGTTTGTCTTTTATAATCTTGTCTGCGAATTTTTTTGGAAGATTGAATAGTACGTCATCTGTAAACCCTGAACCAAGTTTGCATATGGTCTCGAACGAGTCATCCTCCTCATTGTAGGATGCTAGTAATAGGGCACCGTATGTCCCCTTCCTTCTGCCATGGCCCGTGAATGCGCCAACGACGACAAGATCGAGGGTATCATTGAACTCTGATTCATATTCCCTTTTCAGTTTGATCCATAGCCATCCTCTTGCGCCTGCACGGTAAACGGACTGATCTGATGTGTTCTTTGCGACCAAACCTTCACAACCGGAAGAAATGGCCTCATTGAAGAATGCAGTAACCTTCTTCTCATCTGAGCTAACTAGACGAGTTGCAAGTTTGAATTTGTCATCCTCTGTGAATAGGCCCTCAAGTATTTTCCTTCTCTCAGGATAGGGTACCTTGTGGAGCTGTTTTCCATTCAGGTAGATTATATCAAACAGGAAAACAACGATCGGCACCTCCTTCTCCATCTCTTCCAGATCGTGTTTTCTTCCCCTTCGCTGTGAAACCATCTGAAATGGGTACATCTCTCCAGTTTCACTGTTATAAGGTACCGATTCTCCATCAAGTATGCATGATTCACAGGAAAACGTCTCTTTTGCATTTCTAACGACATCCGGAAAATTCTTCGTGGTCTCCTCAGATCCTCTGGAATATATCCTCACTTCTCCCTTCCTTTTATGTATCTGCGTTCTGATGCCATCGTATTTGAATTCAAATGCTGAGTTTCCAGACATTTTTTCAATTATCTCGTGAACTCCTGGCAGCCTTTCGGCAAGCATAACTTTAGCGGGGACAAACAGTTCAGGGCCCATTGCACGTACTTTTTCTATTTCACCAGATCTGAGCAGTTCTGCTATAAGGCCAAGATCTGGGTGAAAATTATAAGCTTCATTGATTTCTTCTGCATGTTCTTTGTCCGCAAACGCTGAAATCAGTGCATCAAGGATTGTAGAGTCTGAAACTCCGAGTCTTAATTTTCCCGTTATTATGCGTGTTATGTACATCGCATCTTCTGGCGTGGAATTCAAGAGAAGATCCTCATATATTTTGAGTTTCTGTTCCACACTCCCTTTTCCTGATGTTCTGGAGAGGTTCATAAGCTGCTGATGAAGGTGCTTTACAGTCATTTCTTCACCGAAAAGGGCGTTCTGAGCTCTTGACGACATAATTTCTTTTGCCACGTTTCCAAGATCCCCCTCCTTAGCAAACTTCTCGTCAATAAAAGACTGTGGTTTTCCCGAGATCGCTGAAAGTCCCTTCGCAAGTTGCTTGTCTGCCATCCCAAGCTGTACGCCTTCATAATCAGGCGCAAGTTTTCCCTGGATTAGGTAAATGAGTTCTTTTAAATCATCCTCTGCCTCTTTTATTATATCAACAAGGATCGAGGTAAGTTCAAGTCTCTTACGCGTTTGTGACATTTCTGTGAATTTTTCTGAAACTTTTGAAAACTTCATCAATTGAAATTGAAGTGGTTATATTAAATATTGCCTGACAAGTGAATCGCTATGGCATTTAGGGCAATTTCAACGGGAGTGGTTTCCTGCATCCATAGACCGGAGTAAGTATATTTCACTGCGTAGCAATCTCGCTATTTCTGCGCTCTTTCCAGAACTCTCTCCGAACAGGTATTATGAGAAACGTGCAGAATATGCCTATGATCCCAATGGTTTCCCAGGATATCGGATAACCGTAATAATGAGAAAGTATCCCAAAGAAGAATGGCGTAGTTGATCCGATTATGTTCTGTATAAAATTCACTATAGAAAGCGAAAATGACACCATACCTCTGTCAGTTGTTCTCAGGACAATGAGCGAATAAAGCATGGAGAATCCATTGACAGTGAATATTCCAAGAAGTATCATGAGCGCAAGAAGGTAATAATAAGATCCGGAAAGCGGAATCATAGCTGTCATTACGGCGACTATGATAGAAACAATTAAGAAAGATATGAATTTCCTCTTCGTTTTCCCAAACACATATCCTCCGAGGATCCCTCCTACGAAGCCGATCAAGAGGAAGATACTCCCCAGAGAACTTGCCTCTGGGGAACCATAGTGCAGGTATTTTTCAGCGTAATAAACAAAAAGGTTCCCTATGATGGTCTCGGATAGGATTGCGGAGATAGCGACTATTGAAAATATCCATATCTCCCTGTTTTTGAAAACCTTCCATGCTCTCCTGCCTATATTCATGCTGGAGCTTAATGGATTCACCCCCCTTAGTACGAACCAGTTTTCTATTGCAACAGCAATAAGCAGAGCGCCAGCCATGATCAGAGGAGAACGCCACCCGTATGCGCTATCCAGAAAGGACCATCCTATTACGCCAATTCCACCGCCGAGGTTGAAGCTACCATTAAACAGACCAACGTGAAATGCATACTTTTCTTGCGGAACAATCTCGGAGACAAGGCCAAGCGCAGGGGAGAAAAAGAACGCAGACCCGAGTCCGGCGAAAAACCGCGAGGAAATAAGCTCTACGAGATTCTGGGATAAACCGGTAAATATCACAGCTGCCCCAAGTACCATTATCCCAAAAATTGCAGTATTGCGGTTTCCTATCTTGGAAGCCAGAAGCCCTCCAGCCATCTGAAAAACAGCAAGGCCAACATAGAAGGCTGTTGTCATCGCGCCGAGCTGTACAATTTCAATGTTGAAATCATGTGCAATGTAAGAGAGCCCCGGGGCTATGTTGAACCAGTTAAGGGCATAAAGGGCCCTTGACGCGTTTATGGATGATGTTTGAATCCGGTAATCCAAATCTATCGCTTATCCATTGGGAACTATTTATTTCATCTGTTTCAAAATTGAGTTAAATTGTTCAAATATCTGGGCACGCATCGACAATTCATTGATCATGTGTTCGAACGTCTCTATTTTTGACCTGTTCAAACAGCTCTTGAAGGTTCTATCTTTATAGAACACGTCCAGGAGAACGAGGGAATCAGGGTTCGATATAGCAGGGAATCTGGAATCCAGTTCGAACGGGTCGACGTTATTGCTGTCTGTTGAGTTTTTTAAGGCATAGGCAATCATTATCCTTATCTGATTCCATAGGAAACTCTTTCCTGCTATGTCAATGGCTAAAAACCTCCTCCCCTTGTGAAACTTGATGGAATTCACGGTCCTTATGGTGTTTCTTGTATCCCTTTTGCAAAAATATCTGAAGTCATGTGTACCAACAAACTCCAGCATGATCCTTTCGAAGTTTTCCTCGTTCCCAGAGATCATGCTTCTTGGAAGAATATATCTATAAGTCTTGAAATCACAATGCCTTGGATTCGTATCCTCTTCAGCTTCTGCCCAAGAGTGGAAAAGCATCCCATCAATCCTATGATTGAGGATGCCTAGAATTTTTTCCGGTTTTTCCTCTGCATCTATCTTGATAACATTGCCAAGAGCCGATACACCACGATCTGTTCTTGCAGCCGAACTCAGTTTATCTGAAATCCGCTGATCGATGAGCACTTTAAGGATCGTGTCCTCGATACTCAAACTCCCATTTCCTTTCTGGAAGCCGGTATAAAGCCATCCAATGTAACCAAATTTTATCAGGACGGAGGCCATAATTTACTAAACTCTATCTCTCTACCAAACTATATTACTCCGCCATCAACCGGTATCATGGCATCAGTTGTGACTCCGAATGTATCTTCGTCGAGAAGCGCGAGAAGAACATTTGCGACATGATCTGGCAGTACCTCTCTCCCCAAGAGATTCTGCGTTTTATATTGTTCCACAGTCTGTCCTTTTGCTTTTGCTCTGGCTTCAAGAACACCACCCTCCCAGATCTTTGATCCACGAAAGACCTTGTCTGGATTGATAATGTTCGCTCTGATACCATACTTTCCACCCTCCTTGGAAACGTAATGGGATATATAGGCAGCAAATGCTTTTGTTGTACCATATGAAAGCATTCCTGGGCCCGGATTTGTCAGGTTTTTGGACACATTGAAGACGATATTCCCGCCGTTACCTTGTGATTTCATGATCTTGAACGTCTCTCGAGTCATGAGAAATGTTCCCCTCGCATTCACCCTGTAATGGAGATCAAGTGTATCTGAAGTTATTTCCTCGATCGGCTCGCTCTTGAGTACTCCAGCATTGTTGAACAATACATCTACACCGCCAAATCTTTTCTTGATATATTCAAATGTTTCAATGATTTGATGCTCGTCTGATACATCGATTCTTCTTGGAACAACGAGGCCCCCTTTCTTTTTGTTTATCTCCTCGCTAACCTGATCCACGCTGCTGTCTAAGTCGCAGGCGATAACGATGCTTCCCTGTTCTGAAAGTTTCTCACATGCAACAAGCCCTATCCCGCTGGCTGCCCCTGTCACGATAGAAATCTTTCCTTCAAGCTTCTTTGGTTTCTTGATCTTCGCCTCTTCCAGGGACCAGTACTCCATATTGTATGCATCTTCTTTTTCCAGAAACTCATTCTTCGCTACATGACTCGCCATGGCGTCAACCTTAACGCTATGAACTATCTGATCCATAATAATGCCAGCCTCCTTGTCGTTTGATCCTGCGGTTATTATTCCGAAACCTCTGACGATTATAGCTGCGGGATATGGATCATGCATTTTATAGCCTTTGACATATTTCTTATACTCATCCTCGTAGTTTTTTCTGAAACTTTCTATGTCTCCAAGTATATTCTCTGGCTTTTCTGAATAAAGATAGGTGTACTTTGTGCGTATAAGCATATCAGGCGTTGCAACACCTACATTTTTCATTTCCTCTGCTTCGGAAGACAGTGCAATCTTCTTTCCGACACCCTCGCTGTCTATCCTTAGTACCTTGTGGTTCAATCTGGAGAGCGCGCCCCTGATCTGTGGCATCATACCATACACGGACGCTGCCTCAACGGCTTCAAATTTTTTCTGGAGAATATCGTCTGCTCCTTTTGACTTTAGAAATTTTTCAGCCTGGGAAACAACCGAAAGATGCTTTTCATAACATCGTTTTGGATCATCGGAGAACGTAAACAGTCCATGTTTTGATAGAATAATGCCGTTAATGTTCTCAGATAGCTTGTCAACTTTAGCATGGAGCGCTTTTGCAAGTGAAAATCCTGGTGGAATATATCCGACGACTATAGTATCTGGGAATATGGCCTCAATTTCTTTGGCTTTCAGGGTTGTGTTTGTTATCGAAAGAATGGCGTCGGCATGAGAATGCATGACAAACTTGAAAGGCAGAAAGGCATGAAGAAACGATTCAACGCTCGGAGAAGGTTCCGAGGGATCGATCATGCTCTTTTTCATGTACGATATCATTTCCAGATCGGACATAGATTGGATACGCGATGCTGAAAGCATATCATCAAGTCGTAACCCGGTGAATCCCTTCTCGCTTATATCCGCTAGATTAGATCCGCTTCCCTTAACTCTCAGAGCGTCTATTAATTTACCCGTATGATCAAGCTCTTTGTGCTTTATGGAAGTATTTCCACCACCATGCAGGACAAGATCCGGGTTTCTGCCAAGTTCTCTTGAATAGGAAATCAGGTCCTGCATTTCACCATTGTCGACACTGTATCTGTTATCAGGCATGCCTTTGCATAGTTTTGATTAATAAAGAGTTTATGGGTTCTGCAAGATGTGAATATACGGTCTTCCAGGCCAACCTATATGTTTGTCCTCAAATGGGTCACTTTCGCCCAGATCAATATCACAGTTGAATGTGTGCTTCAGATATTCAAGGTTGTTTGCAATGACCTCCATCTCGTTCCTGATGTTGAATTTCATGTTCTTTCTGTTCTTCATGAATTCCGGGATAAACCGTTTCATTCTAGGATCTATGTGATCTTTATTGCCCTCATCTATAGTCTCAGCCATCTTTCTTACTTCCGCATCGCATGTCCTGATCGTTATCATTTTTGGGTCCAGACCTGTGGCTTTTATGATCTGCTTTACATCGTCTATGAGATCCATCACGTATTCTTCTGATGCAATGATATCCTGGTCTGGAGCCGGAACTTCCTTCGGATCAAGCTTTGATGTGCTTGCAAACCCATCGTAGCCACTCTTCTCCCATAATTCTTCGCATGTGTGTGGAATCACCGGAGTTAGAAGTGTTAGCCAAATCTTCTTCACTCTGTTAAGGCATTCTGAAACATTTCCATAGCGTGCCTCAACATGCTTTAGATCGGACAATACCTCGTAGAAGATTGAAATGTAGGCGTCTCTTATACTGAACTGTTCCATCTTTTTGAAGTACTCGTGGACATTCATATAGAATTTTGACACAAACCAGTCTTCTATATACTGGTTTTTTTCATATTCTCTGGTGTCCGTGAAAAGGTCAACGAAGGCGTTGTATTTCTTTGTTAGCGTCGATATCTCGCTTTCGTTCCAGTCTGACGTGGACGATATGTCAGCATTCATGGCCACGAAGAGTCTGTAAATATCTGCCGAATACTCGTTTATAGTTTTTAGGAGAGTTATGACATTACCCTTGCTCTTTGAAATCTTTGACCCGCCAGAAGTGACCAACCCAGAAATTACAAGTGCTTTTGGCTGTTTATCAATGCCAAAAAGAGCAGCGTGATTCATAACATAGAAAGAAAGATGGTTACTGAGATGAGGGTACGCTGTTACCCTAAGATCAACACCGTACCAGTAATCCATCTGTCCCCTCGCTTCTTTAACGAGTTCCGAATTATGTTTATCTGTGTTTTCGGCACGTTCCGGCTTCCCGTTGAAGTATATGAAATCGAGAGTACCCTCGTCGATCCTCTTTCCATTTCTTTCGAAGACCTCTTTCACAAGAAAAGAATTAGTATAGACTGCAGGATATATTGTAGAGTCCGAAAGCGACTCTATGACCCATTCAGGATCGAAGGGTAACTTTGTTCCAAGTCCTCTCCTTCTTGCGCATGGGCGTTCCCGGAGCCACTCTATCGCCGCCTTCATTGCGTCCTTGTAATACTGGGGATAAAATTGCATTTCATCCACCACATTCAGCGACTTGTCCTTCCACCACCTGACTGAATAATCAATAAACCACTGATTGTGCATCACGGCCACGATAACCTTTGATCCGCCTCTGGTCTTGGCTTTCCTAGAGCATTCATAAACAATGAAACCAAGATCCTCTGAGAAGAGATCGGATTTTATCTTTTCCCTTGCTTCCTGTACGGAAAGGCCGCTGTATTTCTCATTCCTATCGTTCATGGCGCCGTTGTAGAATTCTTCCTTGTACAGTACCTGAGTAGCCTCTGATATTTTGTCCCTTTCGCTTATGGACGATATTTTTCCAGAGGTGACGAGGCTTTCAACGCTCGTTTTGGGCTTCGTCTCTATTACCTTGATGGGATCGATGTCTATTTTTTGCTCTTTCATTGCAACGTAATCCCACACTGCATGTCCTGGAACTGAATACACTACACCTGTGCCATTATCCGGATCCACGAATGCGGACGTGTAGACACCAACCTTCCTGTGCTGGAACGGCAACTTATACTGGTGGCTAACGATTTCAGGTACAGGTACATCCGATATGTATTCTACTTTGCTGTTCTGCAGCCTCAGCTTCTCATAGGATTCTGAGGAGACAACAATTTTTTTATCGTTAAATTTTAACAGAACGTATCTTGAATCAGGAGAAATCCACAGGTTTGTTATTCCAAATATTGTTTCAGGCCTCAAGCTTGCAGCGACTAAGGAATACTTTTCCCCCGTGAAGAAAACGCCAGTGAACTCCTCAATAGTTACCTTATTTATGTCTCCGTCCTGTATATCATCTTCTCCCACTGCGTTCTGGTCCTCTATACTGTAGAGTATAGGATAGTCCCCCTGCTTTATGAGTCCGAGCTCCTTCAATTTAAGAAATTGTATTTTAACAAACTCCTGATAAAATGGATCAGCAGAAGTGAATCTCCTCCGCCAATCAATAGAGTAACCGAGTTCCGTAAAGTCCTTTACGATTCTCTCTGAGAAATATTCGGCAATCTTCCTTGGATCTTTGAATTCCTCAATTCTTCTATCAATTTCCGTTTCTTCTTCATAGCCGGAAAGGTAGTCTCTGTACTGTTGTACGGTATCAGGGTCGTTATTTCTTAAACGCTCAGAAAACGCAAGAATAGGGGTCCCGCTCTGGTGAAATGCCATAGGAAAGAGAACGTTGTAATTCCTGATCCTCTTGTACCTTGCGATTATGTCGGCAATAGTGTAGGTTCTCCCGTGCCCTACATGAAGGGCTCCGTTAGTATATGGCCACGGTACCGTTATGAAATATTTTTCTCTGGAATGATCTATATCGGGCTCAAATATGCGTGATTTTTGCCATCTTTCTTGCCATTTTTTTTCTGTCTCATGATCCATGTTAATCTCCCATAATCATAACTGCTGCGGCAATAACCGTTGTCCACTCTCCAGGATTCAGGACCACAGCAGTCGAGCAAATGTTTTTCGTTGTCAAAATTTTATCCTTCAGAACGTATTCCTCTTTTTCCTGATTCCATTTCAGTTCAGACGCCTGGCCCATCGTGCTTGCAAGCATTTCTGCCGCAAGTTTTTCAGCAAAGAAGCCAGCTACTTTCTCTGTCTCCCCAAAGCTATGATGCTCACTCAGATAACCCCACTTGCTCCTATCCGTGGGGATGGCGTAACCGATGGCGGCAGATATCATCCTGTTGAGTTCATTTGAGGAATTTCGAGCAAGAACCGTAAATAATATTTGACCGGGCGAAAGCAGCTTGAGACCCTCATCCCTAGTCACAGTTTCGGCGAAGGGCGGAAAAATAGAGCTTATTCCAACTATATTGTATGGTGCGATCCCGCCATCTCGCAAAGCCTCCTCAAAAGATCTGAGTTCGCTCTGCCCCCTTCCAGTTCCTCGCGTAAAAAATACCTTCTTTGCAACAAGTGAAGACATACTCAGCGAAATGCTTTCACATTAAATAAATTCACGTTATGCTATCTTAGAAATTAAAAATTCACAGAACGAAACGTGGAGAACTCGAATTGATCAGCGAAAATGAATCTAATATCAATCTCTAATGTTATGGGAGAACGCGAACAAATAACAGGAGTTAACTCGTAAGAAGCCGTCGATCAGTGAACCGTATTCTCTTATGGAATTCGGCTTTGTTGGAAAAATAACCCTGTTTAGATGTCATAAATAATTTCTCCATAACCTTTCTCCGGAGAAAGGACAAAGTCATAATATGTTGGGGATTTGAGCAGATAGCGATAATTAAATTTTGGTCCAACTTTATAACCGGTAAGGGTTATTCTGGCTTGACCTGGAAATATTTCAGGAATATTTTCGGCATGATTTAATATTATTCGCTCTGTATCAAAGAAATATACCACTTTAGCCAGGATCTGTATCATAAGGTCCTCAGGTGTTTTGAACCGGAGCCGGACAGTTTTCTTAATTGGCATCGAATATGCATCGCGATCACCAATGAGATAAGCCGTTCCTTTCATCGCACTATTCAGAAGCGCCTTAAAACTATGCCCAAAGAAACGCAGGCCGACATCCGAAACATGATCTAAAACTTCAAATTTCAATAAAAAGGAAATTGGATTGTAATAAATAAAAAGTTAGGTTCAATTATCGGGTCTCTGAGATGATATGACCGGAATTGGTTCATCCAGGTTAAGACCTATCTCATCCTCTGATAATTTTCTTCCTATGCTGTTTTCGTAGAAAGCGAGAATTCTTCTCTTGTCTTCCTTCGAGTATTCCCTGAAGTACTTCTCTTTCTTGAGGATCTTTCCTGTCCTTTCTTCATACATTTTCGCTGGGATAGAATACTTCCTCTGAGTAGCATCTCTGTAAAGTTCAGGAATTACGTTAAACGCACAGAAGGGAACGACCCTGCCATCTGGCATCGCGTAGTGTATGTCGCATCTTTCTACTCTGTCAACATCGTATGTATATGGGTCCATAAAGTGCATGAAACCAATGAACATAGATTTATAATGGAAAGCTTTCAGTCCGTGGTAATCGCCTTCGGTGAAGGCGTTGTATATCATGTCCTTCAGCTTGAAATCCTTTGGTGCCTTTTCCTTGTCTACGAACTTTCCAATCTTCATAAGCAACTTTGGAACCGTCACTGCCTTTGTAAGAGATTTAAAGTTAGACACTTTAATTTCATCAGCCAGTTCGCCTATATACTCGAACATTCCTCTAACATCGATAAACCTTGTTATAGGTACGATCTTTTCATCGTCCTGGAACAGGTAAGTTCCCATCCCGCACGCAAAGTGTATTGAGAGTTTATAGGTTTCCTTGCCCTTCAGTTGTTCGACGAAGTTTGAAACCTTCGCAGTAGAAGGAACAGTAAAGAAGTCTTCCCTACCTATTAGCCCATCAGTTTGTTGCTCTATCTTCTTTATGCAGCCGGGAATTGTTACTCTCTGCTTTTCCCTCATTCTGTCTGGCATCCTGCCAACCAGACTGACTGGCTGGAAGTTAACTGCTCTGACAACATCTATGTTTGATAGACCGAATCTTATAATATCTCCCAGATACTGGTCGTTTATCCCACCGATCACTGTAGGAACAAGGACAACACCCAACGGTGCCTTCTTGTAATTCTCAAGTGCCGCAGGTACTTCCCAGAAGTTCTTAGGATTAGACCTTGGTGTAGGCCCGTCGAAACTCGTATAAATGACATTTGAACCCGCTTCTCTGACTTTTTTTGGGAAATCAGGATCGAAAGCTGCACGTATACTGTTAGTGTTCAACTGAATATGTTCATATCCTTCTTCTCTTGCAATCTTGATAACATCTATAATGTCATCACGGATCGTTGGCTCGCCACCTGTGATCTGAACTGCATTTGCCCCGACAGGTTTCTCGTTCCTCATTCTTCTGAGCATCATCCTTATCTGGTCCTGACTTGGTTCATAGATCGGCTCGTTTTCCTTCGCATAGAAGAAACAGTACCAACACGATAGATCGCACCTGTTCGTTACAACAATATTTCCGAGGCCGGTGTGAGATTTATGCTTAACGCAAAGACCACAGTGTGTTGGGCAAATTATCTTTGACTCATAGAATGCAACATGGGGATTAAGAATCTTTACTCCTGGGTCAAGCCACTTCTTTGCTTCTTCGTACATCTCATAGTCTTCCCAGTACTTCTCTTTTGTAACTCCATGTTCAGCGCACTCTTTTATTAGTTTGACTTCCCCGCCATTTTCGTACACAATAGCAGGAATCCTCATCTGATCAAATTTCTCGTCATCAACACAGATAGGACAAAGGCTTTCTGTGACCCTTATTATCATCATATCTGGCGTTATCAAATGCCCCATGGCATTTACAAATTCGTCTACCGTTTTAAAAGGAGCATTCTTACTGATCTCGAAATCACTCGCGAAACGGATTTCGGCATACTTGTTCCTTTCTTCTTCAAGTATCATCTAACTCAGTCACCTTAAAACCTATAGAATCATAATTGTTAAAAGAGTTTTGTAGTTATATGAGCTAATTGTCTTTCATTTTATATAGCGCCAACTGCTACAAACTATATTATTTCATCCATTAATATTTGCACGGAGCTC
Source organism: Thermoplasmatales archaeon (assembly GCA_026127925.1). Classification (NCBI taxonomy): domain Archaea; kingdom Methanobacteriati; phylum Thermoplasmatota; class Thermoplasmata; order Thermoplasmatales; species Thermoplasmatales archaeon. Next base: position 37,469 of record JAJSLM010000004.1, on the reverse strand, counting down.
TGTTTTTACTGATTTTTGATAACATCCTCTTTATCATTTAATGGAGGATGCGGAAAATTACCGTATCCCTGAAATGCGTTACACTGGAAACGTGTGAAATTACCGCATTACGTAACTAGTCGACAATATGACGACTTAATTAGTGAATATAGCTAATTTCATGCCTCAAGCATTATTTGGTATTTTTGGAGGTGAATTTATGTGACTTATTGAGGACAGGCCCATGCTTAGATATGAACACTCTATAAGCGTTCTTAAGAGTTAACGAAGAAGCTGACCGGTTAGACAATTGTGACCTCCTCTCCCAGCTTTCGCAGGGAGCTTCCCACTTCAAAGGTTACTGGCGAAATCTCCATGGGCTTGAATTCCCCTCGGCCCGAAGGTACTCTGTTCTTCATGCTAAGCCATCTGACTTTACGGACGCAGGCACACATGAAGCAATATGCTGTCCGACCTCCTTCACTTCCATCTGCCAGCGGACAGTACTATCTGTTGGTAGAACAAATAAACTTTCACTCGCTTTCATCCCCTATCTTGCGGAAGGAGAATTCTCGCTCGCAAATGTTAAAAATTTTTGGATTCAGTAAAAGATGTGATGAAGTGTTTGAGAACTTTTTAATATCATATCTGTCAATTATATTTTTGTACCCACGGAATACGGTCAGTTCCTCAAACATTCCTTTACTACCTGTGTGATCAAATAAGCATGGAAAACTTAATAGTGATTTCTGAGTTTAACCCCTTGAGCGGGCGTGGTGTAGCCTGGTAACACGCGAGCTTGCCAAGCTCGTGCCTCGGGTCCAAATCCCGGCGCCCGCATATTAACTTTAGAGGGCTATATAATTTAAACTAGTGATTTGGGGAGATGAAAAATGTTTCCAGATAAGGTGATAAGATCCAACAGAAAAACGGTTTCTCTCCAAATTAATGAAAATGCAGAACTGGTCGTAAGAGTACCAGCTCAGCTAAGCACTGAAAGCATTCTTCGGATAGTCGAACAGAATAGCAACTGGATTGCCAGAAACAGGAGAACAATGCTATCTAAAATTTCCGAGTCGCAGCACAAAAATTTTACCGAAAACGAGGAATTTCTATATTTAGGGAAGAGTCTTAAGCTAAAAAATTCAAGAAAATTGAATGATCAATTGCACATAGAAGAGGATCACTTTATCATAGGCACAAAGGTTCTTGATCGAAAAAAGGTATTCATTGAATGGTACAGAAACGCCGCCTTTTTGAAGCTTTCAGAAAGAACAGAAATCATTGCCAGGAACACAGGATTAAAATATTCTGCAATAAAGATTACATCCGCTCAAAAGAGATGGGGATCTTGTTCTAAAAATGGAAATATTAATTACACCTGGCGGCTAGTAATGGCACCGATACCAATAATAGACTATGTTGTACTTCATGAACTGGCACACACGGTAGTAAGAAATCACTCCAGCAGGTTCTGGAACATTGTTAAGAAGAACATGCCGGATTATTCGGTCAGGCAAAAATGGTTGAGAGACAATGTATTCAGTTTAAGAATCTAATTATTTCATAAATTTGACTTAAATTGTAAATTACGCTGCATTTGTCTTATAATTTGCGGAAATACTTTCAGATTTGAATATTTAAGAGGAAATGGCAGTTAACATTGATTTTACTTATCTACACCCCATTGTTTCATTAGGGCTGTTTCAATTCCAAGCATGTTCAGTGCTCTTCCTACAGTAAGATCTACCATCTCATTTATATTCTTAATTTTAAAATAAAAAGGTGGCATCGGAGGCATAATAATACCTCCGGCTTCTGCCACGCTGACCATGTTTTTCAGGTGAATGATATTGAAAGGTGTTTCCCTTACCATAACAATTAATGGTCTTTTCTCTTTTAAGCTTACCATGGCTGTTCTGGAAACTAGATTCTGTTCATATCCATTGGCAATGGCGGAGAGCGTTTTCATCGAGCAAGGTGCAATTATTGTTCCATCCGTAATGAACGAGCCGCTCGCTATTGGCGCTTGAAAATCATTCTCATCGTAAACATGAGTTGCCAGTGCGGAGACGTCGGCGTAATCAAGGTTGGTTTCTAGTTTCAGTGTTGTTTCCGCATCTTTCGTTATAATCAAATAACTTTCTATACTGCTCAGATCTTTAACAGCAAGTAGAAGTCTGTAACCATAAATTGCACCGGTTGCACCTGTTATGCATATTACTATTCTCATGTAATGGAGTAGTACAGTCATACGAATATTCTTTTTGCTTAATAATTTAAATCCAGCCCTAAAATATAAAACTAACGGAATATTCAGATTCAGATCGTTATTGGAAGCGCTACTGTGAGTATAATCGCCAGTAGAAAAGTGAAGCCAATGAATGAATTGGGCCTGAAAAACGAGGTCCGAACCGAATTCAAATCGGATGGGTTTATGATAAAGTGTTGATATACTACCAGGAAAGTTATGATTACAAGCGCAGCCATGTACCAGGCAGTTGGGTAATAGAATATCAAAGCGTAGAAAGAGATCAGCGTAATCGCGTGAAAAATGTCGGATATCTGCAAACCCCTCTGCACGCCGTATTTTGTCATAACGGTCTTTAGTCCATTAATTTTATCATATTCAATATCTGGGAGAACGTATATCATGTCAAATCCGGCAATCCAGAAAGATGTAGCGACGAAAATAAGGTAAATTGGGGGATTCAGGGGAAAGGACGGAATTACAGAAAGGTAGCCTGCGAGTACTCCTATTCCAATAGCCGATCCCATGTATAGGTGTCGCCATACAGTGTACCGCTTAAGTAGCGGGTCTGAAAGGAACAGAAAAATGACCACAGGCGAGAGAAGCAAAACGAAGGTGTTGAGCAGATATGATGAAAGCTCAAAAATAAAAATAAAAAAGGCCGTTAAATAAACGGCGTTTCTTAACTTAATCTTCCCGGATACGAGAGCCCAATCCTTTTTTCTTGGGTTTGTGCGATCATACTTCAGGCCAAGTATCCTGTTAAGAGACATAGCTGCTGACCTTGCTGAGACGGCAGCGATCAATATAAGCAATATTTTCACCGGGTAAATATGAGTTCCGGCCGCAATTACGTAGCCGGTGAAGATAAACGGAATATCGAAAACGGTGTGCTCAAGTTTTATGTAATCAATGATATCGCTGAATTTCATTTGCTAATCTACTTATCCATTAACCTGTCTTTTAGCAATTTTTTCATTCTGTCCTCAAGATCTTTCGGCATTTCAAGAACATCAGGCCACCTCCTTGTGTAGCCTTCCGATGCACCTTTGCGCGTAGCATCGATACCCAGCTTTGAGCCATAATTGAAGATTCTAGAAGCATGATCTAGGCTATCAGTTACAGTACCGGGTATAATTGTTACATCCCTCTCCGGATCGATCCTTGTTGTCATTGCCCATATTACTTCCTTTCTATCATGTATGTTTATATCATTGTCAACAACCACGATAATCTTGGAGAACATTAGCTGTCCAAGGCTCCAGAGGCCAAACATGACCTTTTTCGCGTGTCCGGGATACATCTTCCTTATTGAAACAATTACCATGTTGTGAAAAACTGCCTCCTCCATAGTGTTTATGTCAACGATCTCCGGCATTACCATCTGTATAAATGGAAGGAACATCCTCTCAACTGTTTTTCCGATTACAACATCTTCATGCCATAATTTTCCCACGATTGTGGTCGCATATATTCTGTCCTTTCTCTCTACGATTTTCCTGACATGGAACACAGGAAATTCCTCCTCTAGTGAGTAATAGCCGGTATGATCTCCGAATGGCCCCTCTACTCTGGTCTCAGAGGGGTCGACATAGCCTTCAAGCACAATTTCAAAATTTCTGGGATATTCCAAATCGACAGTTTTCCCCTTAACTAGTTCAGATCTCTTCTTTGAGATGAGACCACGAAACATGAACTCATCTATTCCGCTTGGTAGAGGCGCGACAGCAGAAAATATCGTTAGAGGATCACTGCCTATTACTACTGCCACGTCCATAATTTCTTTCCGCCATTTTTCTTTTATATAATCCTCTGAACCACCCTTATGAATATGCCAGTGCATACCTGTAGTCTCAGAATCGTAGACCTGCATGCGATACATGCCCATGTTCCTGTTTCCTGTTTCAGGATCCTTTGTGATGACAAGCGGAAGAGTAATAAACTTCCCCCCGTCCTGTGGCCAGGTCTTGCAAATAGGGTACCGAAATAGATCGACTTTTTCCAGTTCGATCCTATCATTTGGAAGGGTATTCGAAATCTTGGGGCGAAGACCGCCAAGTTCCTTCATCATTTCTAGTCCTTTTCCAATGAATGAGCTTTTCTCTGGAGGTGGTTTGACAAGGTTCGTTATTCTCGAGCCAAGGGTATTAGGATCTTCTCCCAAGACATATCCCATTTTTTCGTGTGTTGAAAAGAGGTTACCAACAGCACTTACGCTGCTTCCCTTAATATTGCTAAACAATATAGTTCGTCCCCGCCCTACGCGTTCCTCTTCACTAAGAATATAAGTAAGTTCGAGGTCTGTATCGACGGAGTCATCGATTCTAACTAGATCTTTCTTATTCGACAGAAATGATATATAATCGTGCAAGTCTTCGAAAGACATGGATATGTATCGGGATTACCTTTTTGAACCTTCTTCATTTGGCATGGACCCCTGAAACCGAAAGTACTCCCTTAATCTGGTGCAAGAAAGTTTCTGGATCTGGATTCTGGCGCATAAGCAGTTTAATTGTACATTAACACCAATCTGTGGAGAATCTCGATGTTCCTATGTTCTTCTTTTGATGCGAGAACATGATCGGCCCTATCATTCTCTCGTCTGCGGAAATCCGATTTTGAGTTTTTTCTTCTGACGCATTTCTCGGGAATAGGATTAGACCTCCCATGAATCTCATAATTGTGTCATTCCAACCATTTGGACCCAGTATTATGAAATTATTACCGGGAATGCTGAATATACCTTTTTTTGCCAAAATCATTAAGGATGCTCTGATCGGAACAGTATCTGTCAGATTTCCATGGCATGTCCATGGTTTTCCTCTTCGTAGAGGATGTTATACCTGTTTGTGATCTTTTCCCTGTGCGGTTCATTCTGGCATAGTTTTTCTCAAACATGTGCCGACAGATGCAAAAAATTAAGCATCATAATCAACAAGGTTATTACCTCACATTTGATCAACTTATGGTTTAAATGACGAAGCAGGTCCATATTTGGGAAATAACATGCTCTTCGTGCGGCGAGAAGTTCCTACATGAGTTTAGGGCAAGTGACATACTGCGTCCACATCTTTTTGCAAGCCTTTATTTCAAGTGTCCTAAATGTGGAAAAGGTACATTTGATCATGTTGCAATAATAGGGAAAATGCCCATAGAAGAATGGGAAGAAAAACATCCTGATAGGAGTATTCACGGTTTGCCGGAATATAGTGAATGAACTAGGTTGGATAAACTCACTATAGTCCAAAAAAAGTTGAACCATAGTTCTTAAATCCAGTTTATATTAAAAAAGATTGTATTTTTTTTATCCGATTAACTTTTCGTCGACGGTTTCTATGCTCAGTGGTTTTCCGGAATAATCGACGTAAACATTCTTTAGTTTTACATATTCTTCTATTCCATACTTGCTTCCTTCGCCAGCCTGCCCGGTAAGCCTGAATCCGGTGTGGTATCCTTGCGAAGATTCCGGTCCCGGCATATTTACGTAAAGTTCCCCAAACCTTATTCTCTCGGCTGCAGTGAATATTAAATTTGGATTCGAAGTGAAGAGATAGGAAGCAAGCCCGTATTTTGAATCGTTCGCTTTTGTATACATATCCTCCTCATCCTCAACCTCCATTGCGCCAAGGACCGGGCCGAAAACCTCTTCTTGGAATAGGTTAGACTTCTGCGTAACATCTTCTATGATTGTAGGTTCATAGAAATAACCGTTTGCAAGATCTCCCTTAAGGTTCGGGACTTTTCCACCGTAAGCTATCTTCGCGCCTGAATCAATAGCATCGGATACAAACTTCTCAGTTGTCTGAAGTGCACTCTTGTTTATTAGAGGTCCCATTCTCGCGGACATAGGGTCACCAACCGTTATTTGAGAAGTTGCTTTCACGAACATATCCATGAATTTTTTGTACACACTGGAATGAACGTACAGACGTTCTGCAGCAATACAAGACTGGCCTGAGTTCCAGAACTTTGCCCAGAGTAGTGTTCTGAGTGCGTTTTTCAGATCAGCATCCTTCCAGACCATGAACGGCGCCTTTCCACCAAGCTCAAGAACCAATTTCGACATGTTGTTGGAAGCATTCTTCATTATTCTCTGGCCCGTAGAGGTCGAACCGGTCATCGTTATTAGATTGACTTTCTTGTGAGCGACGATGTAATCACCTATAACTGATCCTTTGCCTGTGACAAAATTGAGAACCCCCTTGGGCAAACCAGCTTCGGTAAACTTTCTAACAATCCACTCAGCACTGAAGGGCGTATCGCTGCTAGGTTTCATAACAACGGAATTGCCGGTCATCAATGCAGGGGCCAATTTCCTTGCCACCATTGCTGCTGGGAAATTCCATGGTGTCAATGCTACAACAACCCCTACAGGAACTTTATACTGAAGGATCTTTCGCGTCGATGTATCTCCTTCTACCAAGTCACCTGTGATTTTCCTTGCGAATTCAGCATAATATTGAATCTGATCTATAACACCATCAACTTCTTCCTTCGTTTCCAGTTTGATCTTACCATTCTCCTTCATAAGGAGGGCTTCAAGTTCTTTCCTGTTCTGTTCAATAAGCTCCTTTGCTCTGTATATTATTTTTGAGCGTCCCACGGAACCCAGAGAAAACCAACTCTCGAAGCTTTCATCTGCAGCATCTATCGCCCTATCAACATCGTCTTTCGTTGCAGAGGGGAACGTGCCAATGACTTTACCATCAACCGGGCTTATCTTCTCTAAAGTTTCTCCACTGCTTGAATCTATCCATTCGCCATCTATAAAATTCTTCATAAAACTTAATCGACACATCCGATAAAACTTTTTAGCAGGATTCAAGAAATTATATCCGGATCTCCAATTGTGTTAACATCTCTCTTGTTTATGAAAAGAGAGAAAATAAGTGAAAGGAGTACTGATGCGAATATCGCAACTGAAAAAAGATCAACAGATAGGATACCCGCGTTGAATGCAACAGTTGCTATAATGATCCCCACAGCCCCTCTTCCACCAAAAATGCCTGCAGCGGTCCTACCCTTGATATTTCTAAATACCCTACGCCCAAGATAAAGATCTAGCGCACCCCCTATGATGCCGGTGGTGGCTATAAGAATTATTAGGATAGCAACGTAATGCATCGATGGTATAACTGCAGATAAGCCGTCAATGCTGAAGAATATAGGTATGAAGAAGCTGTCGTCCAATCGTGTCAGTGTTCTGGTAAGTATGCCTTGCAGCGATTTTCCAACAACAACGTCACTGATAAGAAGACCTGCGAAAAATGCGCCAAGAACATAAGTTATACCTATAAATTCAAAAAGACTCGATATAACAAGACCGCCTAGAATAATTGCACCAAATATGATCTTCTCTCCTCGGTCAGCAGCGTGCAATCTTCTGAAAATGTTTGCAACTCTTTCTGAATTTGCTCTTATGAAATGGTCAAGCAGAAAGAGGAGGACAAGAAAAACAACAAGGGCCAATACCACGAGATAAATATTCTTTCCAATGTATATCGACGCAATTACAAATGCGGTTACGTCCGTAATGACAACACTGGCAATAATTATGTTTCCATCATCCACTTTCAACAATCCCAGCCTGTTCGTTATAACAGAAATTATAGAGATTGACGGAACGCCTATTGCAACTGAAAGTATTGTCGCAGTCTCCTCCTTGAGTTGGAGCAGGAAAATCGAGATCAAGATCATGGCAATTACAGGGATCACGAAACTTGTCATGGAAAAAAGTACACCCGTCTTGTAGTGTTTTCTTAGTGATTCCGTTGTAAGCTCTATTCCGATGAGCAAAACGATGAAAAAGAGGGCTATCTCGGAGAACCCGGAAAGTATTGGACCCGGTTTTATAAAATTCAATACAGCCGGGCCGAGGATCACTCCTGCAAGGATCTCCCCCACGATCGACGGTAGACCAAATTTTTCAAACAGCTCACCAAATATGAGAGCAAACAACAGGAGCAGAAATATTGCTAAGATTATGTCCATACCTACTTTGTATGAGCAACAACTGCCTTATAATATTTTTTATACAAACAACCACCAGTATATGTATGTGGTCGACCAGATCAGGCATTCTTGTCCAGTTCAACGCCGAGATAATACCCTTGCCTCAAATATATCTTTAAACAAACTCAACTTACCCCTACAGTGAAGGAGCTAAAATTCCTGCTACCTTATGTGGTATTTACTGCCCTGAGCTATTATTTTGCCAAGAATGGGCTTCTCTTCTCATCTCCTCTGGTGTACATGGGTTTAAGGTTCTTGATAGGGGGCGTTATTCTCCTTGCTATCTCACGAAAGCTTGTTTTTAGTAGAGATATAATCATATTTTCCCTTCTAACTGCGTCGAGTACTATCCTATGGGCATATGGCCTCACTATAGTTTCTCCATCAGAGTCGGCGGTTCTTAGTTATTCCATGCCACTCTTTTCTCTCCCGATAGCGTTTATACTGATCAGGGAAAAGCCAACTCATCTAGAGATCATAGGTACTGTGACTGGTTTTTTCGGCGTTATTATTTACAGTTTGCCGCTCTTGGGTGGTTTCGATCTTGCAGGCATACTATTGACTGTGGGCAATGCGGTATTCTGGGCATCATATACCGTAATGTATAGGAAGATGAAGTCCCAGGACCCCATAGCACTGAACGCCTCTCAATTCCTTATAGGAGCAGTTATCATGCTTGCTTTGAGCCCTCTGGACTTTAGGCTTGTCCCAACAGGAGACTTCGTAATAGACCTTCTCTGGCTCTCCACTCTTGGAGGCGTCGTAACCTTCCTTATGTGGAACTACATGATTAGAATAAGCAAAGTGAATCGAATCACGGTTCTTTCTTTCAGCGTTCCTGCCCTTACCATGGTTATTGGGGTGTTCGTCACAAAATCCTTACCGGAGCTACTTTCAATAATAGGTGTAATAATAATGTTCATCGGCATATTTATGTCGAGATTCAAAAGAGGAATCAGTTTCGTTAAGCCTTTTTACAACAACAATAAACCATAGTAGAATTTGGGTAATATATTAGGGGAACGGCGTAAATAATCGATTGTACTATGATAACATGTACTTGGAGGTTGTTGTTATGCAGTTCAAATACACTGATGATGAAATCTCTGAAATGCTTAAAAATCCGTATTTTACATCTCACACAGATTTTAAATTTGATCCTCGCATATTCAATTACTGGCTTGAAGATCTATCGACTGGAAACCCTTATCCAGAAATTGATTTCAAGTATCACAGATATCTTTTGATCTATCCGTTTGGCTTTGAAGACAGGAGCGAGTTTTACGTCAACGATATAAGAAACCCGTATTTTTCTGTCCCGCTTGAAACCTTCTTTGATCTGGATGCCAAGGGTGAGCTTCCAATAGAACGAACAAGAAGCCAGCGGATGAAAACAAACCTTAAAATTGTTCTGGCAATTCTATCTCTATTCGCCCTTGTCGGTTTTACAATCGCAGAATTTCTGATATATTAGCCGGTGCCCGTAACACTTTAAAGTTCAAGGGTGTCCTGTAGTGTTTCATCCTTTGGATATAGGAGATCACCCTGACCCGTTGCGTCCAAATAGTCAGATAACGTGTAAATTGGTTTAATTTTTCCTTTTGAAATAAGTCTATGAACCGATGCAAAATTGAAACAAAGTTTGCATTTTGTTGGAAAATTCTCATGAAGCAAACACATTCCTTCTTCGTGAAAAATGCATTTACTTTCTATTGATTGTTCAGGCATTGATATATCTCCATTTTTATCAGTTTTTGCTGTAGTGGCATCCTATCGCGAGAAATGTTGCGACTTCCTGTTTCAGATATTATTGCAAAGACCTCCCTGAAGTTTAATTTTCACCGGGCCGAGAGTTTTTTCCTCTCTCGATCAAGTAGACTCAATTCAGGCATGCAGACACATATGAGGCATCAGGCAATCTTAGCATTTTCGTTCTTTATCCTACACACCGGAATATTATCTCCGGTTGACATATAGGGTTTTCGATCAATTTCACCATAACAAATGAATTTTCGTTCGCGAATGTTAAATAAACAAAGCATACACTTTAACCACCGACTAATCCAAGTGTGGCATTGCAAAATTCAAAACCAGTGTTGAATTTAGATACTCACCCGCTTTCCAGAAAGCAGGAGTCTGCTCGTTCCAAATTCGGTGAAATCCCTTAAAGAATCCATGCCAAAAACCGGTCCGCTTTTGCAAATCTGTATACCATTTACGGAGCAGGAATCACAAACCCCTATAGCGCATTTCATTGGCCTTTCAAGAGAAAATTCTGCCGCAATGTTCTTTGGTCTAATGTAATCGTATATCCCCTTCATCATTTTTTCTGGGCCGCACACATATATGTTTTCAAACTTTTCCACGTCGAGTGTTCTTAGCGCATCGAGTGCATTTCCCTTGATTCCGAAGGATCCGTCATCCGTAGTCGCTGTGACCTTGGATTTTTCAAACTTGTCAAGGAAAAATAAATCCTCCATAGATCGCGCAGAAATAATGCCATGGGCATTTTTTGATATTAATGGAGCAAGGCTTGCAATTCCAGATCCACCTCCAATTAATAGGTAATCGCCTCCTATCGGCTTAGTGAAACTATTGCCATAAGGACCGCGGAAAAATATTCTCTCACCGGCATTAAGTGCAACTATCGGTGCGCTCATATCCCCGTAATTCTTTATAGTTATACCCTTCGGATCTCCGGTGTGCGAAAATGAAATTGGTATCTCTCCCTTTCCAGGCGCCCAAACCATGGCAAACTGTCCAGCGTATACGCGTCTGTCAAAGGAGAATTTTAGAGTAACTGTGTTCTTTGCTACCGTCTCCTTGCTCAATATAACTGAAAAATTCAAGACAAAGCAACTCCTGTCATTGCACTTATGGTTTCAAATCCTTCATGATTCATGAATTCCTCAAGTCCCCTAGAAAGCTCTTTAAAAATACCTATGCCTTTTTTATGGATCGCAGTTCCTACCTGGAGAGCGGATGCACCAGCCATAATATATTCTACTGCATCCTCTGCAGTTTCTATTCCTCCAACACCAACTATCTGTTGCCCTGTCTCCTTCTTGACTTCATACACATATCTTACACCTATGTTCTTTATCGCCTGGCCAGATAAGCCTCCGTATGTATTGCTTAATACGGGCTTCCTTGCGTATATATCTATGGACATTGCTCTTACAGTGTTGATCATCACTAAGGCATCCGATCTTTCTGCAGCTTTGGCTATGGAAATAATGTCAGTGACATTGGGTGAAAGCTTAGAAAAGATAGGTATCTTTGTCTTTAACTTAAGTTCCTTAATAATCTCCTCAACAAGATCCGGGTCAGAGCCTATTTCAGACCCAAAGCCTTTCACATGGGGGCAGGATAAGTTCAGTTCAATTGCATTTACTCCATAGTTCTCCATTTTAAGGGCAAGATTCACAAATTCTTCCGGAGTGGAACCGAATATACTTCCAATAACTGGCCCTTTTCCTTTAAGTGCAATCTTTATCTCTTCACCGAAGTTGTCAATTCCAGGGTTTGCAAGCCCAACCGCATTAATAAGGCCATAAGGTAGTTCGGCAATAACCGGGGTGGAATAACCGGCCCTTTCATCCGTGCCTATGGATTTGGTAACAACAGCGGACGCACCATTTTCCAGTATTCTTTTCATGGTGTAGCCGTTTTCGTCAAGTATACCAGAAGCAAGCATGAATGGATTTTCCAAAGAAATTGAGCCTACGTTGGTTCTAATAGACGGCATAATAATTCAGAGAGAAATGTCCTGCACCTTAAAGCAATTTTCTGATCTTTTTAGCCAAGAGATATATGGAGAAATATAAATCTGTTCAATTGCAAAAACATTATGATTCTTAACTATTCTTATTGTTTGAAAACAACTATTAGTTCATATTCTATTAGTGTTCCATGTCGACGGAAAATGATGAATACTGCAATTTTGAAGAAATGCGAGGCCTTCTATCTTTGAATGGAAAAAGGGCGCTTGTAATTGGCTCAGGTTCTGGAATCGGTCTCGGGATAACGTATGGCGTTCTCGCTAACGGTGGAACGGTAATGGCAGCGGACATAAATGAAAAGGCCCTTGAAAAATTAAGATTGAGTGTAGAGGAAAAAGAGGGAACTATTTACACGGAAATGTGTGATCTGACCTCTGTCAACAGCGTCAGAAACCTCTATTCTGCAGCAATTGAGAAGCTAGGAAAAATAGACGTAGTTTACGTAGTCGCGGGCATCGATCCAGTTCAAAGAATAGAGAATTTCAGTTATGAAACTTTTGACAGAACTATTGAATTGAATTTTAAGGGTGCCTTCATCGCCTTAAAGGAGATCGCCGTAAGGATCGGGAAGGAATTCAACGGAGGAAGCATTGTGCTCATAGCATCCTCTTTGACCCAGAGAACCGAAATAGGTCAGGGAGTTTATTCGGCAACCAAGGGAGCTGTAATACAGTTAGCCAGGGCATTTTCTGCTGAAATGGGAAAATATAACCTCAGAGTTAACGTGATCGCTCCTGGGATTGTTGAAACACCTATGACCGAGGGGCTCAGAAAGGACAGGAAAAGCTATTTAGAGTGTGCCTCTAAATCTCCTCTGAATCGCTGGGCACGTGTGAAAGATGTTGTGGGACCAGCATTATTTCTCGCCACAGAAGGCGCAGCATTTCTCAACGCTTCGGTAATATTTGTTGACGGAGGTGCCAGCTTCATAGACGATAGATTTATCCCGGAGATATGACCCTGTATCGGCATAGTTTGTTTCACTGGAATCTTCTGGTAAATATTGCCCACGGCTATGACAAGAGATCGAGGAGGTCTTTAAGTTCTTCTGGCTTATTGACGATGTAATCCGGATGATACATCTCAAGTGTTTCGCGGTCTCCAGAACCCCAGGTGGTACCAATGGCAACTACTTCTGCCTGGTGAGCAGCGATAATATCGTACGGCTGGTCACCAACAAAAACAGCTTCCCTTGAATGAACGCCCAGTTTATGTAGCGCAAGTTTAATAGGCTCAGGATCAGGCTTCTGGAATTCTGTGTCTTCCTGCCCAATGAAGAAATCCATATAGCCATCCAGAGCTGTATTTTTGAGGAGTATATCCGCGTCTTTCCTCTTACTTGATGTTACCACCGCAAGTCTGTAGTTTTTTACTAGGTCAGAGATAAGATTTTTCACTCCCGGGTATGAACTTATCAGACGAACTCTTTCATGAAAAAAAGATTTACTCAGTTCATAGATTTTGTTACCAGTATCCGGATACCATTCAGACAGTACCTTGCTTACCGGTCTTCCAATCAGCTTGGCGTTTTCCTCCGGAGTAAGGCCTCGTCCGAGAACAGTCCTGAAGGCATAATCCGTGGAAGCAGATGATATGGCTTCGCTATCGAGAAGGGTGCCGTCCATGTCAAATATCATTGCTTTTATCAACAAAATTCAATCACCCATTGCAACATTGGTAATTTACATTTTCTTCAGAAATACGCCACGATTAAAGAGAACCTGCTTTTAACTTCAATATCTCTTATATGATCGTATTGGAAATGGATGTGAACGTAGAAAGTGGATGGGTTTACCTTCCAAATTGACCCATGAAGGTGACTCGCTTAATGGTTTTATCTTCGATGATCTTTTCTAGGTCGGAACGCGTCATTCCCGGTGGAAGTTTCTCGGTCACTAAGGTCGCATAGAGGAAAAAGAAATACCTGTGTTTGCTCCTTCTTGGGGGGCATGGTCCATTATACCCAATTTTTCCAAAACTATTTTTCCCCTGCGTAAATCCTTGCGGAGTCTCCTCAGTTTTCGGAATATTTTCCGGAATCTCTTTGACAGTGGAGGGAATATTATACATCACCCAATGGATAAATGTTCCTCCTGGGGCATCCGGGTCTTCGACAGTTAGTATGTACGATTTTGTTGACGCTGGTTCTTCCTCCCATTTAATCTGCGGAGATAGATCTTCGCCCTCGCAGGTAAACTTCTTATCAATGTCTGCGCCATACTTGAAAGCAGGTATGTCTATCTTAAAAGTCATAACGTATAATTGCAATCCCTAAAAAAAAGTTATCCATGATTCATTTATTACCGGAGACGATTGTTGTTTTCTAAGTATTCAACAAAATCCCCACTCAAAGCGTAAGTGGACTGAACATCTGTTTTGCCTGCTCTATTTCACTTTTTACCGCAGTTGAAAACGTTACAAACTTGTCCGGATTCTTTGGGTAATTTCGATAAAGTTCATCCATGAATCTCATTTGCTGTACTGTATAAACGAGCCCTTTGAAAGCTTTGATATCTCCTAGCCCTCGTAAGGCAAATTTCAATTTTGACAAGGCAGATAGTTTTGGAACACCTCCGAGCGTGATTTCGGAAGCTTCCTCTGGTGTCAGGAATTTTTCCATGCCATAATTGAGGCTTTTGTTGCTAAGTGATTGCAAATAAATTCTGAAGAGCTCCATGCCACCCATCTTGTTTCCATAGGCATTGTTGTAGTCTAAATTGTAATTCCATAGTCCCCTTACCGACACATCTCGCTCTTCTATTGCCCTTATCGCGTTCTCCGCAGAGAGGACTCCAGCGATAACAGCAGGTCCTATACCTGCTGCGCTGAGTGGGTTCGGCATGGTCATGCTGTCACCTGCACCCATATATCCGTTGAAAACAATAGAGTCAAGCTGTCTGCGAACAGAAACTGTCCAGAAACCGGTACCGTTATTGTTCTTGTCATAGATCCTTAAATTGTGTAATTTTGAATTGAGTTTCACATAATTGTCCAGGAGCGATTTTACCGTATCATTCATCTTAAACTTCTGGTTTCTCGTTTCCATAGCCGCTTGCTGGACTCCTAGGCCGATGTTAACCCTGTTCTCACCCTTTGGGAAGACCCAAGCATAACCTCCAGGCGCTATGTCATTGTTCAAATGAATTAATGCATTGCTCTTGTCAAAAAAACTTGGGTTTTCATCGGAACGATCATACTCAAAAATGTATCTCCCAGTGAGAACTATGTCATTACGTTCTACGTTTCTCTGTATGAATGGATTTTCTGGAAGTTTTCTTCTTAGTATCGACGATATACCCAAAGCATCTATTACAACCTTCGATCTGAAAGTCATCAATTGGTTATCTTGATCTCTTCCATAAATCCCGGAAACATTGTTGCCTTCCAATATAGGGCCGTCTATTTCAAAATTATCCAGATATTTTGTACCAGTTTTAAGGGCAATTCTAAGGAGTCTGGCCTCAAATTCTGGTCTATCGAGTGCGTAGCCATCCCCATCGAATTTGAATCTGTTTCTCAGATCAGGAGAAAGAGCATAAACTGCATGAAAATCTCTTTCTATCTCTGGAGATCCAAAGCTTACCCCAATCTTCCTTTCCAGGAAATCAATATGTGGTTTCCCGATGGCATCCCCGCATACCCACCCCCAATTGGTTTTTTTCCCAACGTTCTTGCTTGGATTTCTATCTATTAGCAGAACTCGATCCAGTTTTCTGGATGCGATGATCGCGGCGGATAGGCCTGCAAAACCAGCCCCTGAAATAATCAGGTCGTAGTATTGTTCCGGATTCTGCATAACATGTAATTGATTATGCCATATTTAAGCCAAGCTTCAACGAAGTAGAAAATACCGTGACATTATTTCTAAAAGTACCAATTAACAAATTTCGTTTTACAATAGACAAGAGTTAAATAGCATGTTGAGGTTGAATGGTAGGAACTTTGGCACTGATTTGAATGAAATCTGAAAATAATGAAGAAAAGAAGATGAGTAGTGAACCGCTGCCACGGCAGCATAAAGTCTGTCCTCAATGTGGATCTGAAAATATATTCTTTGAGATAGGCTTTGTTACGGGAACATATAAATGTAACGATTGTGGGTATGTCGGTCCAGTAATATTCGAGTTTAACGATAAAGAATATAAGAAATTTCTTGCAGAATTAAAAAACAAAGAAGATGAATCTCAATAATCATTATAAAATACACGTATTATTGCAAAACGAGCGTTATTTTTGAGAGTAGATCTTAGCTCTGCTCAATTACAGTTTTTGGTATCTCAGCAAATCTTTTCTTAAATTGTCCGCTTATTGAGATGTACATAACGGCTGTAGCGATGGATCCGATCGCTATAATAATCCAATAAGTTGCAGTCAAATTTCTTAGGACTGCTAGAAGCCATAACCCTATTATGGCTCCACTGAAGGAACCTACGCTGATGTAAAGGTTGTACACACCGATGTACGATCCTCTCATGTTTTCTGGGGCTATGGAGGTTATTATGCTCTGGGTTGTCGGGGAAAGCATATCCTCCCCAAATGTAGAGATGGTCATGAACAAAAGGAGTATCTCCAATGTAGGATAATTTACCAAGACCAGGAATGCCGCAGCGTAGAAGAGGGTACCGATACCTCTCCATAGCATAGGATTGCCCACATTTGTCATGAGCCTTAAGATAGGGATCTGAATTATTACAACAAGGAAGCCATTAAGTGCCCAGATATAGCCAAGATACATGAATGGGAGATTCTCTATGGCTATGGAATAAACCGTTAGCGAACTACCTCTTTGTCTCATGAAGAATCCAAGGAAAATGCCAATAACGATGAACGCAATAAAAAATTTATCTGATCGATATGCTCTTGACAGGTCGCCCTTCAGCAGTGGTTCGTGAAGTTTCGGGAAATATGTTTCTCTCATCATTAGGTAAAGCATGACAATTTCAACGACTGTTGCTATGGCAGAAATGAGAAAAATATACTGTAACCCGTAACCAGCAAGGTAGGCTCCCAGTAATGGCCCAACTGCAATTCCTAGGTTTGCCATTATTCTCATAATTGTGTAACCGGACAACCGATCCTGAACTTCCGTTATATCGGCGACCGATGCCTGCACGGCAGGATACTGGACGGAATTGACAACTATGGTTCCGTACCATGAAAGAACTAACGGAACAAAATAATGGGGGACTGCGACGGTGTAGTATATCAAAAGATAGAGTACCACTGCGGGTATTTGCGAATAAACAAGAATAGATCGCCTGCCGATTTTATCCGTAAAAATTCCGGAAAAATATTGAATAACGGCCATGATCACTGTGGCGAATCCCAGAAGCACCCCGGTTTCAATGAATGATATCTTGTAAACGATTATGAAAATAAGAGGGAGGAATATGAATGTTGATCCCCTGCCAAAAGCTCTAATAAATCTAGTGGCACTAAGGATCCATAATCTCTTGTCGAAACCCCGAATTTTGTACTGGTACGTATTGTTACTCGTTCTACTCTTATTGTTTCCGACTATTTAATTGATTTTTACAGTTATCGTCTTATTTCTGCAAAGTATACGATTGCAAAGTCGAAAGATTGCCATTCTAATTTTGTGCTATGCAATTTTTATATTGCGTTGTTGCTAAATCATGGAATGAGTGACTGTTGAATCTTGTCGTTACTTTACTTGAAATTTTCAATTATTTACGCATGTCTAATGGATGTTGCTGGGTCGTTTCTGTAAGAATAAATTTTTCAAAAGTTCAATAACGATGAAATTCTTTGCGGTTTGTTAGATCTTATTAATCGCCGCACTTAAAATAAGCACTTTAGCAAATATTTATTTAGGTATACCTAATTTCTGCGCAGGAAGAAATACGACACGTATAAGCAATTTCAGAAAGTACATAAAGTTCTTTGGGCCTGCATGGCTTGTAATGATTGCTGATATGGATGCAAGCAGTACAATTGGCGCAGCTGAAACAGGTGCAATATTCAAGTATGGTCTTATTTGGTTCATGATTCTGCTTATAATTCCACTTTACTTCGTTCAGGAAACGTCAGGAAGGATTGGTGTTGCGACTGAAAAGGGTCTTGGGGAGGTTATTCGAGACAATTATTCACATAAAATTGCAGTGATTACAACTCTACCCATGGTACTAACTGACGTGGTAACTTACATAATAGAATACTTAGGCATTGCTATTGGGCTTTCTTTCTTTGGGGTCCCAATAATATTTTCGCTTCCAATTTTTTATATAATCCATCTGACTATTGTGATCCGCAGAAAATACGGGGCTACTGAATCGATATTGGTCGCAGTGTCGGCTTTTCTCATAGTGGCCTTCATGGCGACACTTGTCGTGAGAGGAATCAAATCTTACAACCCGGTATACCTTGTCCCATCGCCAAGTTTTCTCTTCATGCTTGCAGTGAATGTGGGTGCAGTAATCATGCCATTCATGCTATTTTTCCAAGCTTCTGCAACAGCCGAAAAAGTATCCCATATAAGAAAAAGCAATGGAGACACGGATATCTCTGGTGATAAGAGTAATGGAAAGCGATCCCATTTTACTCAAATTGCCCTGAAGTCAATGAGGATGGAAACTCTTTTTGGGGCGATCGTTTCCGAAATGCTGATGGTTATCGTGGAGATGGCCATGAGTGGAATAAATCCTGACATGGATTTTGCTTCGATCCCGGAATTATCAAAAGGTCTTTCAGCTATAGCCGGAGTATATTCTCCATATATATTTGGTATCGGTCTGATAGGGGCTGCTTTTCTGGCTCTTGTGGTAATCTCTCTTGGAAGTGCTTGGGGATTCATGGAAGCGCTTGGAATCAAAAGAGAAAAGTCATCCATTGTTTACATTCTGGAGAGTCTTCCCGCGGTCATAATAGCTTTAATTATCCCCGCAACATTATTGATAAACACGGTTCTTGATTTACTAGTTGTCTTTGTGTTTGTCCTGATTGGTCCGGGTGTGTTAATGGGTGTAATAGCCAGAAACCGATCTATAATGGGTGATTATTCTACATCGCGAAAAGGTGAAATAGCTTACTGGGCAAGCATGATCTTCGTCCTTGTTTTCGGCATCCTTGCCTTAACGTGATCCCTATCCATCTTGTTTGATTAGGGATCGGTGTTACAGTGCATTGCAATTTGAAAAATTCCGGCAGAATATGAGATACCTCCGCTATCAGGTAAGGTGGTTGGGCACAGAGAAAAGGAAAATGTGTGAGTAGCACCTGACGGACAAAAGAATGGGGTTAATTCCAAATCTATATCTGTGAGAACTTACACCAGACCAGAATCGACAAAAGGAGCCTAGTGGATTATCACTATTGGAGTAAAGAATTCAGCATATTTCAGGGCAGAGAGGATATTAATATCCGCCCTGAAGGTATTTGCTTATGACGGAGGAAATATCTGCAATCTCATATCCAAATATCTTAAATTTGTTAAGATTTTTATTGTTGGAGACTAAGACTGTAACCTTGCCTTTGAATTTTTCTTGGTCTTTAATCTGATTAATTGCTGCAACAATAAGAAGGTTATAGCCATCGTCGTTCGAGGCTATTAATACTCGTGAAGAGTTTTCCAGATTAAATGAATTTAATAAATCTTCTTCGTCTGCATTTTGATTCAGGACTATAAAACCCTCTGCTCTTAGCTTATCAGCTTCCTGCTGGTCTCTTACGACTATTACGACAACTTTCCCGCTACCTTTGATACTTGTCACATAACCGTGAACAAAATCAGAATAGCCAAGGACAAGAACGTAATTCTTCAATGACTTTAATTGACGCTCCCCCATTCTTACTACTATCCCCCCAATCCTTCTTTCTATAATAGGTGTTATGATTATAGCCATTGCCCCAAAGAATATACCTATCCCCAGAACAGAAAGTGATATCGTGAACATCCTTGCTGTAAAAGTCACTGGAAGGATATCTCCAAGGCCTAATGTCGTAACCGCTTCACCTGTAAAATATAAAGCATCCTCAATGTTCTTAATAGGCGGGACGAACTGATTGCCTAGGAGCAACGATCCTCCGATACCATAGCTCACAGTGAATATTATGGCTATTATAGCAACCGCAATTTCTGGCCTTCCGAGAGAGATAGACGGATAAACATACTCTTTCCTGTGTCTATAAAGCAATACCAGGACAAGAATTGCCAGTGCGAGCCCAATCCAAGTTATGTCATAATGCCTTAAACTACTTAGTGAAAGAATAAACAGAGTTACGATCGTAGCCGATACAATGGCTCTCCAAGTACCTCTTCCTTTGTTCTTTAATCCATATCCTACTATTGTAATGAAGAATCCGTCAAGAACAGTGAAGAAAGACAACCCTCTCTGGGAAATACTCAAAAGTTTTCCGAAGAAATAGAAAAAGTAAACATGAGTTGACGGTATTATTGTTGCTCCAATTATAATTGTTACTACACCGAGAATAACAACAAATATGTTTACTTCTGGCTTCTTCATAGCCTTACCTTTATGGCAACGATGTTTATTATAGTGATATATATTCGCTTCAATGTAAGGCATCTCCCCGGATCAAATCCTTGCGTCATCCCCTACTTTGCGCTTTTATTTTTGGTTTTTTCTTGAGGAACAAATTGTTCATGGAAATAATCAAAATCGCAAAAAGGATTAAACCTGCTCCTAAATACTGAAAAACATGAAGTCTTGTTCCAAGCAGAATGAGAGAGGAAATCATTGCGGTCAGTGGTTCCATCGTTGCAAATATTGCCGCCTCACTTCCACTGATTCTTTCAAGACTCTTCAGATAGAAACCATACCCTATTACTGTTCCAAGAACTACTACTAGCATTGCGAGGCCTAAAACAGTCAAGATAAAGTCCAGAGATCTTCCGACGAAGTAATTTGTGTCTCCTATGAAAGAGAAAGGAAAAGATACAATAGAACCTATGATGAAACCAGAGAGCATCATAGACCAGGAATTGAATTTACTCAAAAGGCCTCTGGACGCCAAAGTATAGTATGCAGCTGCGAAAGCAGACAACAATCCGGTGACAACTGCTATTATAGGAATAACTATTTTTAGTTGTAAGTCCGTGGCAATAATAAACGTCCCGGCAAATGCGAGAATAACAGCGAAAATTAACAGGGTATTTTTAATTTTAAATCTGATCATCTCAAATAAGGCCACGAGTGGTAAAAAGAGGTATTGCAGAACAGTGGCAATTGAAGCATTTGCATATTCAATCGTCAAAAGGTAGGTTAACTGAGAAAGCAGTACACCAAAGATTGCAAATAATACTATTTCCCAAGAAAAAATTGCTTTGTAGTTAAGCTTTACAAATGGAAGCAATATCAAAGTAGAAACGAATAGACGAAGAAATAATAATAGAAAGGCAGGAAAATTATATACCGAAAATAAGTACTGAGCGATCGTCGCAGAAAGCCCCCACATCGAAGCTCCAATAAAGGCTAGCAAGGCGTATGCGTATGTCTTCAACCTATCTGTACCGACAGTAAGTATAGAAAAGTTTTCAAGAAAATGACGAAGACCGTTCTGAAATCAATAAGATCCTATAAGCACCACAATCCAGCCTATAATGTTAAGAAAAGGTATTACTGTAAGATATGCTCCTGTTTTGAGTGAGGAGCTATCAAGACCTGCTCCAAGTCTATGAATACCAACAGCAACCAAAATAAGACCTATTATGGCAATCACCAGGCCGGGTATTGCTAAGAAAAGGCCATAAAATGATCTATTCAGAAGAGAAAAATAACCGCTGAAAGCCAGTAACACCCCAAGTATCTCTAAAATCACGCCCATATTACCAATAGAATATCTTTCAGATATGTATCCTAGACCTGAAAAAGTGCGGAAAAGGAAAATAAAGGCCAAAATTCCGAGAACAATTACTATTACGTCTACGGCCAGCAACTTGAGCACGAAGTTCAAATAAGCCATAAGAGTGAGGACAACCATGAGAGCCGATGCTTTCCGCAGTCTACTCAGCTCATCCTCGCAAACGGTAGAATCTAGTAAAGTTTCTTCACTTTCACTCATCTGTCAAGTGTTTTAATGAACCAACGTATTTTAAATTTCCTCTCATGCCTACATTTTTTAGTGTAATGAGAGGCAAAGTAGATTTCACAGATTAAACAGAAACTATTGTCCATTAAGGTTAGTTTTATCGTTTCATTGCAGCGCTTAGGGGAGCGGTACTCCACTTGGCCCACAACATTTACTTCTGGATATGAACAGGCTCTTATTTTCTTAATCGGAGAGCTTGTCTGTAGTTTTACTTGGTCAAGTGGTTATCTGCTATAATTTAAAGTTCTGGACCCAGTTATGTATTGGCAAATTTAATTGTGAAATTATGTGAGTTTAGTGAATTAATATTTAAACAGGTAGTTTCTAATTATAAAATTTTACTACTTCAAACGGGCCCGGTGGGATTTGGACCCACGATCACCGACTTAGAAGGACGGTGCCTTATCCATACTAGGCCACGGGCCCCGAAGCTTAACTTTATTGTGTAGTTTAATTTTAATTTTTGCTGTAGGTTAGTTAGACATTCAGGTTACGTTTAATCCACAGTCACAGCATAGAGAAAACAATAAAGAGATAAAAAGGGATACCTATTCATTGAAGTTTGAGGTCAAGATAACTGTCCAAAAGAGTGAGTTTGGTGATTATATTCGTGCTATGCAACCTGATCTCGTTAGCAACGTCGGAAGATCAAGAATAAGAATCGATGAAAATTCGAACTACTTTTATATTTATATATCATCGCCTGATATCGCAGCAATGAGAGCAGCCTTGTCTTCGTTTACAAGATGGTTCAAGGTTGTAACCGATATAATGAAAGGGGTCGAATAGAATTGGAAAATGATATAAGTCAGTATATTCAAAATCAACTTAAGCAAGCTCAACAAATTGAATCCCAGATAGAACAGGTTGTCAGTCAGAGGTATCAGCTTGATTCTCGAATTAAAGAGCTCGAGAAGTCTCTTAAGGAGCTCTCTTCGATATCCGAGGATACACCAGTATACAAAAGCGTTGGAAATATACTCTATCGGGTAGAGGATCGAAAGAAATTGATAGATGAACTTTCCGAACAGAAAGAGCTAAGCGAAATAAGAATAAAGACTCTAGAGCGACAGCAAAAAACTCTTGAAGATAAGTATAAGGAAATAGAGACGCTTGTTCAGCAGAAGTATGCAGAAGAAACTTCTAAAAGAGGAACATCACAGTGATAGAATCCCCAGACGTACAGGCAACGTCACCATATTATAAAATTTCAATAAATGAGGCAGGAGTTTCTGGCGTAAAATTTCCCATAAAGATTGAGAGAAATGGGCATATCATAGATCTTTCTGCCACTGCCAACGTTTTCGTTGACTTGCCAGAAGGGAGGAAGGGTGCCGATTTCTCAAGAGAAATAGAATCTATTTATAGTGTTATTTCGTCCCATTCGCTTCATTCTATCGAGGATGTCTCGTTCAAGGTCGCCTCTCTAGCTCTTGAAAAGATGCCTTATTCAACAGTCTCCAGAGTTTACGTATCTGCGGACTACTTCAGGAAAGGAAAGAACGATGCAGGAATGGACATATTTGTGCCTTACACAATATTCAGTAATGCAGTGGCGCGATCAAACGGCGTGCATAGACTTTCTATCGGTGTTGTTGTTCAAGGGATGAGCTCATGCCCATGTGCTATGGAATCAACTCGCGCGTTAATGGTTTCCGATTTCCCAGAGTTGGAAGTGGCATTGAAAAAAATACCAACTGTAACGCACAATCAGCGGAATAGGATCACGCTTGAGATAGAGACACCAGATGGTAGTCTACCAGAGGCGGATGATATGATCAAAATATGCGAAGATGTTCTTGGAGGTTCTCTGCAGTCATTATTGAAGAGGATGGACGAAGCCAGACTTGTATATAATTCACATAAGAAACCAATGTTTGTGGAGGACATAGTACGCGAAGTAGCTGCTAAGGCAGCTGAAAAATTTGCTGATTTTCCTCAAGAAACTATGATCAAAGTTTCATCTGAAAGCGACGAAAGCATCCATCCTCACAATGCAAGAGCGCATATCTCTCTTAGTCTTCGTGAAATCAAGGAACAGTTGGACAAAACTAAATCCTGAGTGGTTTTCCATGTCCTGGAAGTATCGTTACAGGCGAGTATGATATTATTTTTTTCTCGGACTTCTTTGCTTCATCCATGTCGGCAGTGAATTGTTTGTTTATGTTGAGTTCCCCATTGTGTACCACAACGGCATCTCCAACAAACATCATTCTCTCAGGTTCGTAAAAAAACGAGGTACTTCCCGCCGTATGTCCCGGTGTCTCCACAACGCTAAGATCCTTCATTTTAAACTTTTCGAGTGGCAAAACATCCTGAACTGGCATGGACTTCATGAGGCCACCGACAACTCTAGACATGAATGTTCCTGCCGTACGCATTTTTTCTTTGCCCTGTATGGTCGGGACTTCGATCTTATTTGCATATATTTCTGGCTTAAATCTATCGTAAATAATGCTGAGGCCACCTATGTGATCCGGGTGATCATGTGTTATCAGAACAATATTAGGTGAAATTCCTAGGACTTCAAAAAATTTTATGATCTTTTTAGCTGATGACTTCGTCCCACAGTCAACGAGAATATTCTTATCATTAATCTTGATAAAATAACAGTTGGCCATTGTTCCGTCTATAAGTTGAACGTTATCGCTGATTCGCATTGTGTGGTATTTTAATGATCAATATAGAACTTTTTCAC
This sequence comes from Thermoplasmatales archaeon, assembly GCA_026127925.1. Taxonomy (NCBI): domain Archaea; kingdom Methanobacteriati; phylum Thermoplasmatota; class Thermoplasmata; order Thermoplasmatales; species Thermoplasmatales archaeon. The sequence continues at coordinate 12,679 of JAJSLM010000004.1, read as the reverse complement.
TTTATCTTATCTCGGGGCCATTTAGTTTCTGCCAAAGCTCAAAGCACGTTGTATTCTTATCAGAATAGCCCTATACTTAAATAGTATTAATTCAATTACTTTAATATGACGCAATTTGAAGTTATTGAGCACAAGGATGGTATCAAGAAAAACGAACATATTATCTATTGCATAAATTATGTGGATCCAACTTTTGCCGTTGCAAGCATTGACAGGAAGTTGGAAAAGGGGAGCCTTGTTCTTTTAGATGGAAATAATGTAATACTGGATAACAAGGTGGTAGGCAATGTCATTAAAAGGAAAAGTTCAAGTGAGGTCAAGGTCAGCACGGATTATGACATAAAGTACACCGGTGGATATTCACTGGACGGAAAAACAATCTACCTTGACGAACACTTCCCACGTATTCTGCACGTTGAGGGCAAAGAGGTGGATGCAGTCAAAAGTATCGGTTTACATCATGAATTGCCGGAAAAGTGGCTTTCTGACGAAAAGTACGAGTATCCTTATGCTCATGAAATTGCTACGGGCATAGAGAAACAGTATGTGGAATCTTTAGGGGTTACCTGGAAAGGGTACTGCGATGAAGTGGACAAGAATCTAAGGCAGGTATACAAGAGGGAACTCGGCAAGTCTCCATCAGCTCTCGATCTAGCACCCTATCTTTATTGCAGAGATCAAGAGGCATTAAAGGAAATAAGAAAAAGCGAAGAAATATAAATTGAACTTTAAAACTATAGTCTTATCTTAGCTGTTATTAGTCTGTCTCGTTGATTCTTTTTAGCATTTTTACAACGCTATCGACGGCATCTTTTGCCATTTCGATTCTGGCCTGTGCCTGTAATCTACTCTGGTTCGGCCCAGAAATTCCCAAGGCAACCGGCTTAGAATACTCTACAGAAAGATCCTCGATCTTTCTTGCTGCATTCTGCATGATAATCTGGTCGTGATCTGTTTCGCCTTTTATCACTGCGCCCAGAGTAACCACACCATCAATCTCTTTCTTTTCCAGCAATTTTTTAACACCTAGAGGTATGTCAAAGGTGCCAGGTACCTGAAGAACTGCGCCTATCTCTACGTCAAGAAAATTTGCCTGTTCTTCCGCTCTTTTTAGCATGCTCATCGTTATGTCATAATTATATTCCGAAACAACAATTCCTATTTTCATTTTTATCATCTCAATGCCTTACTCCACTTCTTGGCTCCTCAGTTGAACCAACATCCTCGAAACCCTGTCTCAACCCTTTACCTGCATTTTTACGCAGTATGTCGGGGTTGAATACAAGATTGAAAGCATTTACTGCATGTTCACGGGAACGACGATCTGCCAAAAATGAAAGCTCACTTAGGTTTTTCGCTTCATCTTCGTGAACGAATACCTCAATTATGTGTTTGTTTGTCGCGAGTTGAACCTGCATTATTCCCATGGAAGCAACCTGTGCGGAAACCTTGTCTATAGGCTGTGCTCCTGGCATTCCGCATGCAACTATGATGTCGCACCCCTGTTCCTCAATCAATTTCTTTGCCGCAACAGGGATATCCTTAATCCCTGGAACAGTGTACCTTATAATCTCAAATCCCGTTCCTAATGATTCAAGTTCGTTGATGACTGAACGTCCCATATCGAATCTCGCAAAAGTAGTATCAACAATACCAAATTTTTTCAAAGAGAACCCTCTATAATCTCCAATAATTTTGTTCTTATCGAAGAACTACTCAGATACTTTGCATTATCAAATTTAGATATCCTTACAACTTTTGTGTTCAGTCCAAGATCCTTGCATTTCTGTTCAATGGCTTTGTCATCAAATTTCTGATCATATCCAAGAGTTATTATATCCGGCTTGTTCTCTTTTACCGTTTGGAAAATGTCCCCCTCATGTCCTACGATCGCCTTATCTACTGGCTTAAGCTGGGATACCAACGCAACACGTGCCTTTTCATCGAAAATTGGTGCTTTCCCTGACTTCATTGCTGTAGAATCCCTAGCCACAACTACCAATAATTCGTCACCCAACTTTTTTGATTCGATCAAATAATGAAGGTGCCCAAGGTGAAGAATATCAAATACCCCCGTTGCCATTACTTTGGTCATCTTTCCACTGAGCGATTATAGTATCCCCTTCTATAAATGTTAAGTTGTGTTCCTTCGCAAAAGTCTCAGCTTTATTTCGGCGAAGCGAATATCCGTCCGTATCCAACATCTCTACTATTGTAGCCGACGGTATCAAATTTGCCTTTTCCATAAGATAAGTACTCAGTTCTGTGTGCCCTCTTCTCTGGCTAAAATAACCATTTCTTGCAATGATCAGTATTACGTGGCCAGGCACTCTGAAAATCTCTGAAAAGACATCACCCGCACTTCCATTATATTGATTCAGGTTGCTAAGGAAACCAGCGAAACTTGTTATGGTCAGTGCTCTGTCATTGTCAGGTATTCCTGTGAAAGTTCTTCTGTCATTTATCGTGACCGAAAATGAACTGTTTTTATCATACCTAAGGTCGGAATTATCGAAGGCCCTAGGATTGAGCTTCAAATAATTTCTGTATACATCCTCTATAAATGGAAGCCCAATCTTGCTTGCATACCTTTCCGGAAGAGTCGTACATATCAGTCCGCCCCCAAATGATCTCATAAATTGTACTTTTTCGTGGTCAACGAACTGTGATGCAAAAACTATATCAGTTTCCCCCTCCCGCTCCGGATTATCAAAAATAAGGACAGGTTTTCCAGACTTCAAGTCATTTAACGCTTTTTTAATCATAATATGTAATTTCACGACATTAATTAAATATATTGGTAACTACTAGAATACTAGTAGATTACTTAAATTACTTATTCGCAATTGTGGAAAGTTGATTCTGAGAAGATATGATCCTTCAGATCTAGAACTAATATGTATGCTAGAAAAGAAAGCATTCGAAGTTGGTCCATATACAAAGCGTATGTTAAAAAGGATTTTCAATAGTCCTAAAGCATTTAACATTGTTGCTGAAGAAAATAAAAAGATTGTAGGATACGTTGTTGCTTTTCCCCTAGATGAAAAAAAGGCTGACATAGAAACTATTGCAGTTGATCCAGATTTTCACAGATTCGGAATAGGAAGTAAACTGCTCCTTGGCATCGAGAATGAAATGAGGAAAAGAGGTTTTGGTATTTCAGTTCTGGAAGTCCGAAGTACAAACTCAGAAGCTATAAGTTTTTACGTTAAACATGGGTACAAAACGGTAGAGCATATGCATCATTATTACACAGAGGTTTTCCGCGGTTCAAGGGGAGCTTACAGGATGGAAAAGTTATTGTAACTCTATTTATCATTTCCTGAATAAATCACACTACTGGTCGTTTTTTGAAATACTTATAACTCATATTGCCATAATTGTCTAATGTAATTCTATTATGCAACTGTTGTCTCATTCCTTATTCTAATGGAATTACATTAGGCTGTATTAACGTCCATAGGAAAAGAATGAAATTAATACATCGTGTTTCCACCAATTATTTGGGGGCTATTCTAAATTTGGGATCTACTTTAGCATAATGTAGAAAACTGGAATCCACACTTTCTCTCTTTATGTCTCAATTCCAGAAACTTTCGGAAAGCGCGTGCTCTCGTCTTATACGAAAACTTCTCCAATCAAGTGTCACAGTAACCTGAGGTAAATGTCGTCACACCGATACGCTTCAGAAACTTACTTTTAATTACTCGAGATAATTTGCTGAAACTCGAAAATGTTCCTACCAACAATTTGTATGGAATGGGCTCGACCGGATTTGAACCGGTGACCACCGCCTTGTAAGGGCGGTATCATGACCACTAGACTACGAGCCCGTCTCCAGGGATATCTCAAGAGAAGATTATAGCCTTTACTCATATGTCGCGATTTCCGGTATTCTTCTCATTTGAGATTAAGGAGACGTAGGTGTAGAATTTAAAGATATTTACTTCTGATCTATTTGGTCAACAAAAGTACATCTCAATATCGCAGCGGCTTTACTAATAGCTGGTGAAAGTGTAAGTCGTTTTACATTTTTTATTGAAACAACTCTTTTCGTGAATTCTTCGTTAGATACTCCATCAAAAGTAAGGTCATCCATGCCTTGGAAAATTATCTTATCTCCTAATTCTGTTAAAGTTTTCTCATCAATTGTAAGCACTCTTATATTCTCAACATATTTTACATTTGAGGGCTGTTTGTTCTGCAAATTTCTTGCTGAATGCCTTATGTCCTCCACGGTCGAGAGAAAATCTCTGTATGCCTCATTCGTTACTTCACCCACATTTTTTCCGGTGCTCTTCGCAAAGGATATCATTTTTTGATAGAGCTCTTTGCTTACACCTTTTATCGACACATCTCTTTTCTTTTCTTCATCGTTTGTCATGAATGATAGATTACAACTTAGTATTTAGATTTCATGATTTCCAGAAATCTTTTCAATATTGTAATCTTGTAAATCTTTCAAGCATGACCTATTTCATGAAATTTGGAATAACGGGTATTTAGCTTATTCATGCACCAAAAAAACTTATATGGTCATCGCATGGGGAATTTCATGGATGATGATTCAGTTGACAAGGGAAGACGGAATTTCCTCAAGGCAATGATTGTATTGTCAGCTGGCGTAGCTGCGGCTAGTGTTGTTAGGGGTGTTCTTGGAAATGTGATTGCACCTCGGTCAGGCTTAACTTCATTTCCAACGATGACCCTTGTTAACAGCTCGACTAATCAACCAGTTCATACGGCCGATCTTGAAAACAATAGCTCAATAGCCTACGTTTTCTATTACCCTCTTCAGAATGATCCAAACTTTCTGATTCGCCTTAGGAATAAATCAGGACAAGATGTTACAGTTCTTCCAAGCGACGTGTTAATCCCCGCTACAGGAACAAAGTTTAAGTCTCCACCCGGTGTTGGACCGTTTAAATCTGTCATATCATTTAGTGCTATATGTGAGCATTTGGGGTGCATTGTGCCAATTATCCACTATTATCCTGGAGGAGCGTCGATTCCTGGACATCCTACTTTAAGCAACGAGACCGGATATATTCACTGCAGCTGTCATGGTAGTACGTATGATCCATTGCACGGTGCGGGAGTTATTACGGGACCAACACAAAAGCCTCTTCCTAATGTAATTCTTGATTATGATGCCTTAACTGATATCTATAAAGTTAAGATGATGACTGGTCCAACAATCTACAGTAAACCAAACGATCTTTCTGGGGGGACACCATTCCCAACCGGAACCACAACAACAGGTGTTGGAGAGGTAGCAGTTTAATCTACGGAGAAAAAAATATGGAAAAAGAAGACCAAAGGCAGAAACCTGGAAAGTTTCAGATACCAAAGCTTTTTAAACCGCCGCAGAAGGGAGCCATTTTGGGTCCAGATGCTATGCATATAGACGATTTGCCATTGAAGACTGTACCCGATTATATGAGGAAAAGGGGGTCGATATGGTACTGGACTGGTGCGATCATCTCTATTGTGTTCGTCTATCAAGTGATATCTGGGTTACTGTTGCTGATATACTACAATCCTGCTGATCCCTACGCCTCAACTGAGGCAGTAATAAACACAGTACCGTTTGGTTCCCTTATGTTAACCACGCATCTCTACGGTGCTTACGCGATGATTTTCTTGATTTACATACATATGTTCCGAAATTACTTCTTTGGAGCATATAAAAAACCTAGACAGCTTCAATGGTTGAGTGGTGTTGGTCTTCTCGCTACAACCGTTGGAGTAGGGTATTTTGGATATTCAATGGTTGATGATGTTCTTGCCACAGACGCAACGGATGTTGGACGTGGAATAGCAGGTGCAGTTCCTTTCATTGGGAAATACCTGGATTCTATCTTTTTTGGAAATGGCACTAGTTTAAGTTTATTCCAGCACATGCTGGCTTGGCATATAATTCTGGTTGTTGGTATCTTTGCCATATTCGGCCTTCATTTCTGGCTGGCTGAAGCAAACGGTATGATGCCCAGACACAGAGATTCTAACTATAAGGCCCCATCTGTGGACACAGAGAAGCCATGGTACAAGAAATGGTATCCATACAATATGGCGTTTATAATTCAGATAGCGCTCTTCACGTTCGCTTTTGTAATAATCATACCCTCAATACTCGCATTAATGGGAAACGTCCCCACTTTGTTTTCCCCATTTCCTCAGGTCCCGTCATCAAGTCCTTTGGCGGCATTTGTCCCACCGTACCCTCCATGGTTCCTTTTATTCGTGTACAAAGCTGTCGATTTTCAGTTTTTTAGCTTAGCCGGTCCGTTGTCTCCATTGGCTGCTACATTCATGTTTGCAGTAATACCCCTGGTTTATTTCTTAATGCTTCCCTTTATTGACACTACCGATGATTTGCACCCTCTGTCAAAGCCAATGATAACTTCATTTGGCATATTAGGGATCATCTACCTAATCTTAATGTCCGCTTGGGGGGCATTAGCACCTGGCATAGCTATCCCAACTTCTGAGGTAATTATAGTCTTAGCCATTCCTTTCGTGGTCGTCGTATCAGGGATCTTCATACTATCGAATCAGTACAAAAGAGGCAAATTTAACATAACTCCAAAGAAGATATTCTCCTCATTCTTTCTCTTCCTTTTTGTAATGATTTTTGCTGCTTATATGTTCGGACAGGGGTTCTTTTCCGCCTTGTCGGATCCTTCAGGAATGAACGTTTTCGCTACTCTTGCATCAGGAGGAGTAATGATGTTCGGAGCAGTAGGCACGTCAAGATCGGCCAGGATATCTGAACACTTTGATGAACCACCGAAAAAGGTTTCTCGCAATCAATATCGTATGAACAAGGATCTGGCAATGGTTATATCCGGTCTGCTGTTAGTCAGTTCGATTGTAATTGCATACTTTACTTTTCAAGTACCGATTGTTGGTATAGTAGGAAACGCGCAATTCGGCATAGGCATGGGGTTCCTCATGATAATTGCAGCTATTATAGTCAGAATTTATAGGGCGGCGTTTTACAATGAATAATGTGAATGTAGATGGTTTCAGCGGAATTTCCTTCTGGAGGGAGAATAATTTAGGTGTGATAGTCATAAAGACAAATAAAAATTTTAACATGACGCGTAACACCATTGATGAAATTATTTTGGCACTCACATCGGCTTCTCTAGATAGCGAAGTGAAAGCAGTTGCTTTTACTGGTCAGAACAATTATTTCGTTAATTCGATAGAAGCAGATGATTCTGAGACATTGAATCTGCTGGAATCTGTGAGGACTCTCTCTCTTTCCTTGGCTTCATTTGATAAGCCAGTATTTTCACTTTTAAACGGTCCGTGTAAGAATAGCGGATATGAAATTTCTCTCCTTACTGATTATATGATCTCTACTACTAATAATGAGGTAGGTTTTAACAACGATTATGAATTCATCATGGGTGGTTCAATAACTTCCCAGAAATATAAATTCAGCATAGTTGGCATAGCGAAAGAAAATTTAAATGTTGATGCAGTAGTTGCAAGGGAGAATTTTCTCGGCGACTCTGTGGAATTAATAAACAGGATCAGTTCCCGTATAATGGTGCAAACTAGAAAATCGAGATTAAGACACATACGTGAAGTAATCGACGATGAGCATCTTCGCTACATTAAGAACAGATATTCAGACTTACTGAAAAATCGTGAGGTTCGTCAAAAAGAGGTGATTGATTAATGCCTTCTAGTTTAAAGGGATGGGTAGCTTTTATAATCGTTACCTTAATATTGCTTGGCGGCGTATTCAGCTGGAATCATGTATTTCCAGCTAAAGCCAGTGGTATAACCATAACTGGGATAAGTGCGTCGTCGAACTCCAGCTTTTCAGGGACCTTTGATGCCGCAAATGCAACATTTATGACAACGGTTGATAACTCTTCCTCAACTGCGTATTTCACTGTTACCCTTGTCTCAAGTGTGAGTTCCGGTCCGTTGAATATATCTATAAGGCCTGGTTATGTTATCAACATGTCAAAATTCAATAGTACGTTTGCCAACATATTCTCGAAAGTTAATGCCACAGTTAAGAATACAACGCTTGCAACTACGCTAGCAACGACATATACTTATCAGAATATAACTTACGCGCTTTATCAACCTATAAATGTAACGGGCATCTCATTAAGCGGGGGGAGCGCTACCTTTCACTTCTCTTTGTCATTAAACAAAACTGCACTTGAAAATTTTGCTGCCGGTGATATAAGCGTCGGTGCTATAAACATAAACTATAGTTCTTACGGGGACGTCGGTGCTATAGTTTTCACAATGAAATAATGATTATAGTTTATTACCTGCATTTTTTATTCATGAATTTGAGCATTCAACTTTTTGCTAATATCAGGCTGGTTGACATTTTCTCAGAGCCATCCTTAATCCCTCTCTTCATGTCATTTTAAGTCATTTTTCTCTCTATGAGATGCATCTCTTTTTTTGGCTATGAAAATGTAATACTTATAAGTGTAAATATTCTGGTAATTACTTATTTTCTAGTAGAATTTAACACAACATTGAAATAGTTAGATTTTCATCAACAAGTAGAATAAGAAGCGAAGCACAATGGAAAATAGAACAGTAAGTATCATTATCCCGACTATTAACGAAGTAGATAATATCCCAAAAATAGTGGAAAACTTAGTTAGTATAGCAAGGGGGAATCCGACATTAGGAATAACAGAAATAGTCATTGTTGACGACAAGAGCACAGACGGTACGCAGCAGGTTGTAGAAAAGCTCGCAAATGAGATTTTAGATTTATCCATTATTCTGTTAGAGCGAAACAGAAAAATGGGTCTTCTTAGTGCCCAGATAGATGGTGCCAGTGTCGCAAAGGGTGAAAAGGTAATAATGATGGATGGTGATTTACAACATCCAGTAGATATTATTCCAAATTTGATTATAAATTCCAGAGGACGGGACTTGGCCATAGCTTCTAGATACAACGGCGGTAAGTCTGTTAGGCTTCCTTTGAGGGGGTTAATTAGTCGTACAGCTACATTCATTTGTCACGTTGCTCTTCCAATCACTATAAAAGTGAAAGATCCACTTTCAGGGTTCTTTATAGTACGAAGGAAATACGTCTCAGATTTGAGAGGAAAATCTTTAGTGAAGATTAAACTTCTACCTTACCTGATTGCGAGGTACAGGGAACTTGTAATTTCTGAAGTTCCTTACTGCTTTGTAGAAAGAGAGAACGGGCATTCGAAAATTGTTGACAAAAGATTCAAATTTGTTTTTCAATACCTTTTTGATGTTTTCTACATGATGAAGGTCAATAAGGAATCAAGAGATAGGAGCACTTCCAATTATGTTAATAGACTTTCGCAGAAGGCCCGTGCTCAAAAGAAAGAAGAACCTTAGAAATTTGCAGTCAGATATTTTTCTACAATCTTATAAACCTCAGGTACGTGTTTTTGATTGGAAAGGGAACAGATCTGCCTATGATAATCTGGTGAATTGCAAGTAAGATTTCAACAGAAGTGATACAATTCAGGAGCAGGGCCGTTATAATAGCACTGTTAGCAATATTTTTACCCAGACAAAACGTGTCGCAGCGAGTTATTTTTTGGAATCACGTATTCAAAATTTAAATTGAAAATTCCAGTGCGGTTAACACGTTCAAAAACTCGTATTATCCTTGTCATACGGTAAGGTGATCACACTTTTTCTTTAACCATTTTATTATCAATCTCTAGGCAAATCATATGTATAATTGCTATATGTACTTCCTGAATTATCGGTGTCAGATCGGATTGCACAGAAAAAAGTTCGTTAACTAAGTCCCTCATCTTTCCTCCTTTTTTTCCAGTTAACCCGACTGTGTATGCACCTTTTGCTTTTGCAGATAGTATTCCATTTATAACATTCTTTGAATTTCCAGAAGTGGATATACCGAATACAACGTCATTTTTATTGGTAAGAGCCTCAACAGGTCTTGAGAATATGTCATCGAAAGAATAGTCATTTCCAATCGCTGTTATCGACGACGTATTTGTGGTCAATGCAATGGCCGGAAATGCTTTTCTTTCTACAGAAAAATGACCATCAAGTTCAGCAACAAAGTGCTGTGCATCTGCAGCAGATCCACCGTTGCCAAACGCTATTATCTTTCCACCTTCCCCAAAAGATTCGTAAATCCTATTTGCCAACAATTTTATTTTATTCAAATCGACAGCGCTTCTGGCAGCCAACCCTTCCCTGATGTATTCTTCTAATGAAATATCCATAGGTTAGATAATGATCGCATGCATAATATTCTGTTGCTACTCTTCTTTATGGATATTTATTTTACTCAGAGAAAGGATCATTGCATATTTAGCAAAATGGTTTCATGATTGAATCTGCCTTTTATTATCTCTATGCTGAGGAGAAGTGCCATAACTTCTCTGGTAGATTTGTGAGATCAAAATGCATTTCAATGATTTGTTCGCCACTTTTAGGCAAATCGAGGCACGAAGGTTTGTTACGCTCTCACGTCCGCGTTATTAGAAACTATCGTAATTTATTTTTAGTCTTTTCTATAAGCAGATTTCTTGTAATTTCTTCTGGGTCTGAAGAGCCTTCCTGCTTTTTCAGATCATCGTAGAGTTCTATCAAGGTCCTGGATTCTTCCATCATTCTTTCTTTATTTTTCTTTAAATTCAGAATCATATCAATGAAACCGTCCACTTCACATACATCTATTATATTTTCGATATTGTATCCACCTAATCCTCTGCACCCAACGGTTGTAGAAATTATTGGGATTCCGTGCGCCATATAATCAATCATTTTTAGATTTCTGCCGCTTCCTTCAGTGACCGGGTTAAGAGCAGCAAAAGAGTTACACATTAGATCCTCTTTTTGGTTGTCACTTACGATTCCAGTAAATATCACATTTTTTGGAGAATCCCTTCGAAATGGAAAAGGAAAATTTCCTAAAATATAGAACTTTACTTCAGGAATCTTGATAGCCATCTTTTTTATTGAATTTACGGCATCTATGTTCGGGGAATAAACGGATCCAATAAAAACGACACTGTCGCTTTCAGAGCCATTCCATGTTTTACCAACGTTAATCTGGAAATGTGGGACAAGAAATAACTTCTCTCTTTGGACTGAATAAATTTTCAGAAAGTCATTTAAGTCATCATTGGTAACGCAAAAAATAGCATCTGCCACAGCAGAAATTGCTAGTTCTAATTCTTTAACCTCATCGTAGAAAATGTTTTTTTCACGCAGTCTGGATTCTACGTTATGAGCATCGTAAATGACGACTTTCCCTTTAAGGTCGTTTTCAAACGTCTTAAAATGCCAGGGTCCTTCAAACACTACCACATTCGACTCTGCAATTTCTTTTTTTGAAGACTTAATAAATTTTTTTCGTAAAAATCTGGACCTGGCGATAAGTATCTCTAATGATCTATTCCCTTTCAGTATTGACAATCCAGTTAGGATTATGGACCTAAATTGGAATACAAAATCAGTACGGCGATCCTTGAACACTGTCCCAGCAACAGAAAAAATCTTTCTATCTTTAACATTCTTGAATATGCTGTAGCACCTCATTGAGTACGCACTAGTGTATTCTGGAATGATTTTGCCGTGAGATAATTGTAAAATTTTGATTTTGTTTTTATCTATACTGTCTAGATTTTTATGCGTGATTTTACGGTTTTCGTTAACCATGTTAACATTCACCTTTGGAAGTTATCATCAGTCCGAAGCTCAAACTTCTTGTGTATAACTTTATACTTTCCATTTCGTTCAAGAGGGCTTCAAGAATTGCTTTTTTCATTACGTTTTTTGACGCGTTGAGATCCGATTTAAGCAATTCTGCCATGGCAGCAATTCCATGCTCTGAGAAGTTGTTTCCTATAGTTAGAACATTCTTCACGCAAATGTAGCTACTCAAGGTATTCTGGTGCTTAGCTAGTAATTTGCCCTTTAGCTCTTTCTTATCATAACTGTACAGCTTGTTTTGAATCACAGCATGCCATTGCCCGCCGTGATGTGTATAAACATGAAGTCTCTTCCAGTATATGTGCAACAGGTTCAGACTCTCCGTGGCTGTCATCGTTGATACTATATAAATTATATGTAATTAAGAAGTGTGTTGCGTAATTCAATAGGCATATATCATCTCCCTGAGAATGTTGTAATACTGAACCTTCAAGGCAATCTCCTGTGCAATGTAATCGGGTCTTATGGCTTTGATTATTTCTCCCATGGTTCTCTTCAGGCCTGAGAAGTATATCTCGACATTCCATCTCTTTCCGTAATCAACAGATTTCTTCCATTCGCTCTCTGATGTCTTTTTGATCTGTCTGACTATCCTAGCCCTTGCAGGTGATCCCCTGCTCTTTGAAGATGCGTTGCTTCTCGGTGGTATTATCGCATCCTCTTCGAATATATTGTATATCGATTTGGAATCATATCCCTTATCGCCGAATATTCTCTTAACCTTGCCCCTGATGTTCTCCAGGATCTTCCCTCCCTCCCTGGCATCATGCACATGTTCATCTGTGATTGCAAATGACAACACAGAGACATCGTTTATGGATATGACAGCATGAAGCTTGGACCATCCCTGATCTGCGCCCTCTAATTTTGGACAGTTTTTCCGCTGTTTTATGAGACATTTTCTTTCAACCTCCTTCTCTTCTCCATTCTGTTCTTCAATATCCTC